>NZ_JBEXDZ010000043.1:0-59844 GCF_040606085.1 Streptomyces sp. NPDC005485
GGCGGCGGGCACGGTTCCGCCCGGCGGGGACCGGGTGCTCAGAGCCCTGTTGGATCCCTCGCCTTCGACGGCGCCGACGACGCCGTACGGCTGCCGTACAGCGACCGACTCCCCCTCGGGACAAAGGACTTCACGGCATCGCTGTGGCTGCGCTACACCGCCACGACCGGCGAGCAACCGCTGCTGTGGATGGGCGGGATCGGCAACACGCAGCCGCAGGTGTGGCTGCGCGGTGAGCCCGCGTCGAACCGGATCACCGGGCTGATCACGGCACGCAACGGCGCGGCGGCCCCGGCCTCCGCCTCCGTGCGCACCACCGGCGCGTACAACGACGGCCAGTGGCACCACCTGGCGCTGCGCCGCGGCGGCGGACAGCTCACGCTGTTCGTCGACGGTACGGCGACCGGCACCGCGGACGTGCCCGGATCGGTCAGCCGCAACTCGCCGTTCGGGGTGCACATCGGTCAGCGGATGGACAGCCGGGCGTACTTCACCGGCGCGATCGACGAAGTGCACGTCTGGGACCGGGCGTTGAGCGACGCGGAGATCGGCGGGCTGCGCGCCGGCAGCCGGGCGTCGATGCGGGACACCGTCCTGTGGCTGCCCATGGACCAGGTGCGCGGCAGCCACTAACGTCCCGTCCGTGCCCGACGACGCACGCGCACGACGGCAGACAGGGACCGGGCTGGGGATCATCCTGGCCCTGGTCTGCGCGGCCGTGCTCCTCACCGCCCTCCCCGACGACCGGGAGGGCGGCGGCACGTGCACCGCGCGCACGGTGCGGTCCTGGTCCGCGGACGCGGGACTCACGGGCGAGTTCACGCGCTACGGCGACGACCCGACGCGCACGGACGACTGGACCGGCGGCGACGGCACGCACTCGCTGCGGCTGCCGGACGGGCGGGTGCTGTGGCTGTTCTCGGACACCTATCTCGGCCCGGTGCACGCTCCGCCGAACCCGGTCGGCGAGTCGTTCGTGTGGCGCGACACCTCGGCGCCGCTGGTGCGCAACTCGGCGGTGGTGATGTCCGCCTCGGGCCGCCTGGAGCGCACGCTCGCGGCGCCCGTGTTTCCCGACCCGGGACCGCAGCAGTGGCGCTGGCCGGTGGCGGCCCGGGTCGAGCCGCGCGCGCCCGGCTCCGCGGACCGGGTCGTACGCGTCCTGCTGTGGACCCGAACGGCGGGCCGGGCGCCGTGGATCTACGGCGTGCCCACGGCCACCGAGGTCGCCACGCTCTCGCTGCCCGATCTGCGGCTGGAGGGCATCCGGACGGTCCTCGACCAGCGTTCCGTCGCCGACGCCTCGCAGCGTGTGCTGTTCGGGACGTCCGCGGTCGACGCGGGCCAGTGGACGTACGTCTTCGGCGGTGACGACCTCCAGGCCGCCTCCCGTCCCGCCTCGCGGGCGTACGTGGCCCGGGTGCCACGCGGCAGGCTCGCCGAGCCGGGCGCCTGGGAGTACTGGGACGGCTCGCAGTGGGCGGTCCGGGCGCGCCCGGAGCCGGTGCTCGGGGACGGGCAGCGCAAGGGCGTGGGCAGTGCGTTCACGGTGGTGCGCGACGGCGGCACGTACGTGCTGTTCACGATGGCCGCCGGGACCGAGGGGCTGACGACGATCACGTCGTACTGGGCGTGCTCGCCGACCGGGCCCTGGCGCGGGCCCACCCGCAGTTTCAGTCCGTCGCTGCCCGCGGGCGAGGTGGCGGCGTACAACCCGCAGGCGCACCCGGCCCTGAGCGGCGACGGGCGGCTGGTGCTGAGCTACGACGTCAACTGGCTGGACGCGACGGGCGCCGCGGCACAGGCCAACCTCAGCCGGAACGTGTCCCTGTACCGACCTCGATTCGTGACCCTGCGGCTGGAGCGCGGGTCGTAGCGGGCTCCGGGTCGCGGGCCCGGCGCTTGGCGATCACCGCGCACACCATCAGCTGCATCTGGTGGAAGAGCATCAGCGGCAGCACGGCGAGCGAGGCGTGGGCGCCGAACAGGACGCTCGCCATGGGGAGTCCGGAGGCGAGGGACTTCTTCGACCCGGCGAACTGGATCGCGATCCGGTCCTCCCGGTCGAACCCGAGCGCCTTCGCGCCGTACCAGGTGAGGGCGAGCATCACGGCGAGGATCACTGCCTCGACGACCAGCAGTCCGGCGAGGCGGACGGCGCTGACCTGGTGCCAGATCCCCTGCACCATGCCCTCGCTGAACGCGGTGTAGACGACGAGGAGGATCGACCCGCGGTCGACGAGGCCGAGGACCTTCTTGTGCCGTGCGATGAACCCGCCGATCCAGCGCCGCAGCAGCTGCCCCGCCATGAACGGCACGAGCAGCTGCAGCACGATCTTGACGAGCGAGTCCGCGGAGAAGCCGCCGCCGCTGTTGCCGAGCAGCGCCGCCGCGAGCAGCGGGGTGACGACGATGCCGGCCAGCGAGGAGAAGGAGCCCGCGCAGATCGCGGCGGGGACGTTGCCGCGCGCCATGGACGTGAAGGCGATCGACGACTGGATGGTCGAGGGGACGAGCGTGAGGAACAGCAGTCCCTGGTAGAGCGGGTGCGTGAGGAACACCGGCACCAGGCCGCGGGCGGCGAGGCCGAGCAGCGGGAAGACGACGAAGGTACAGGCGAGGACCGTGCCGTGCAGCCGCCAGTGGCGCAGGCCGTCCATCGCCTCACGGGTCGACAGACGCGCCCCGTAGAGGAAGAAGAGGAAGGCGATCGCGGCCGTGGACGCGCCCGACGCGACGTCGGCGCCCGTGCCCCGTGCCGGGAACAGGGCCGCGAGCCCCACTGTCCCGAGCAACAGCAGGATGTACGGATCGATCGGCATCCAACTCGGCCACTGCAGGCGTTTCACGGTGCTCCACTGCTCGGTTCGCTTCGTGCTGACGGTCATCCCTGGTACGCCGTCGTCCAGAGTCGGGTCGTGACCTCTCCATCGTCCTCCTCCGTGGCCCGATCGGGAATCCGTCATACCGCTCTGACTGTCATCACGATCCGCGATAACGTGACGGCATGTACGACCCGTCCCAGTTGCGTACGTTCCTCGCGGTGGCGCAGACCCTGAGCTTCACCCGGGCCGCCCGTCGGCTGGGGCTGCGGCAGTCCACGGTGAGCCAGCACGTGCGCCGCCTGGAGGACGCCACCGGGAGGCAGCTCTTCTCCCGCGACACCCACTCCGTGGAGCTGACGGAGGACGGCGAGGCGATGCTCGGCTTCGCCCGCCGGATCCTGGAGGTGCAGGAGCAGGCGGCGGCGTTCTTCACGGGGACCCGACTGCGGGGGCGGCTGCGCTTCGGCGCCTCGGAGGACTTCGTGCTGACCCGGCTGCCGGAGATCCTGGAGGGCTTCCGGTACGACCACCCCGAGGTCGACCTGGAGCTGACGGTCGAGCTCTCCGGCACTCTGCACGAGCAGCTGGCCGCCGGAAAGCTGGACCTGGTGCTCGCGAAGCGGCGGCCGCAGGACCCGCGCGGCGAACTGGTCCGGCACGACCGGCTGGTGTGGATCGGCGCGGAGCGGCTGCGCCTGGACCCCGACCGGCCCGTCCCGCTGATCGTCTACCCGCCGCCGGGCATCACCCGCGCACTGGCCATGGAGGCCCTGGAACGCCAGGGCAGGCCGTGGCGCGTCGCCTGCACCAGCGGCAGCCTGAACGGCCTGATCGCGGCGGCCCGCGCGGGCCTCGGCGTGATGGCCCACTCCCGCGGACTCGTCCCTCCGGGACTGGTCCGGGTGCCGGACCGGGCGGGCCTGCCCGAGCTGGGCGCGGTCGACTTCGTCCTGGTGCACGGCAGGCGCCGCGCCTCCGCACAGGACGCCGCGGACGCGCTGGCGGCGGCGATCCTGGCGGGCGGGGACCGGCTGAACCGGGGCTGATCGCTACCGCGACGGCGGAGGATAGGTGAGCTGTTTGACCTTGCGCAGGTACGGCGTCGTCTCGACGTGCCGGATGCCTTCCAGGCGGCCGAGTCTTCCGCTCAGGTAGGCGTACAGGCCCGCGCTGTCGGGGACGACGGCGGTCACGACGATGTTGGAGGGGCCCGCGGTCGCCGAGGCGAAGGCGACCTCGTCGTGGCCGGCAAGGGCCTCGCCGACGGCGTGGAGGGCGTCGGGGGCGGCCGTGATCCACAGACTGGCGGCCATCGGGTGGCCGAGGATCTCGGTGTCGTACTCGATGTCGATGTACACGGCGCCCGAGGCCAGCAGTGCGGCGAGCCGGCGCTTGACCGCCGACTCGGAGCGGCCGGTGGCCCGTTGGAGTTCCGGGTAGGTGGCGCGTCCGTCGCGTTCCAGGGCGGTGACCAGCGGCTCGTCCTCCGCGGCGATCCGGGCGGGCGTCTCGGGGTCCAGCGGCTCGGGGCGCAGCGCGGCGCTCTCCTCCCGCGTGAGCGCCGGGCGCTTGGCGAGCCAGCCCAGCGGTCCGCCGTAGAAGCGGTGCAGGAGCTGGTGGGCGCGGATCTCCACGATGCTCGGGGTGCGCGGCAGTTTTCCGAGCAGCAGTTCGTCGTGGTCGCCGGGGTTGCGCGGGCGGGTCATGCAGACCACCTCCGTGCCGCCGGAGGCGAGCCCGATCCAGGCGGTGTCGGGGCGCTTCGCGAGCGCGTCCGCAATGGCCCCCGCCGCGTCGGGGGCGCAGCGCAGCCGCAGCATCCACTGGTCCTGACCGAGCCGCTGGGCGTCGCGGACGGCGACGACCCGCAGGCCACCCTCGGCGCGCAGCCTGCGGTAGCGCCGCGCGATCGTCTGGTCGGAGACGCCGAGCACCGTCGCGATCCGGCTGAAGGGGGCCCGGGCGTTGACCTCCAACGCGCACAGCAGTCGCAGGTCGAGTTCATCGAAGGTGTCGGATTCCGTTTCCATCGACCCACTCCTCATCGATTTCCGTCACATTATCGCGCACCACCGAGGTGATCGTCCGTCGCGACCTCATCCTACGGAGCCATACGCATTCGCGGCACAAGGAGTTGAGGACATGCGTACATGGGGGCCGCTCACGGCGGTGTGCCTGGGGACGTTCATGTTGTTGCTGGACGTGACGATCGTGGTCGTCGCGCTGCCGGACATGGCACGGTCGTTGCACGCGTCGCTGAGTGATCTGCAGTGGGTGGTCGACGGGTACGCCCTCGCGCTCGCCGCGCTGCTGCTGGGGATCGGTGCGGCGGCCGACATTCTGGGCCGGCGCACGGTGCACGTGGCGGGCGTGGCGCTGTTCGCGCTGGCGTCGCTGCTGTGCGGTTTCGCGTCGGGGCCCGGGCTGCTGGTGGCGGCGCGCGGACTGCAGGGTGTGGGCGCGGCGGCGATGTTCGCGACGACGCTTCCGCTGCTCGGTTCCGTCTACCACGGGCGGCAGCGGTCGGCGGCGCTCGGCATCTGGGGAGCCGTCAGCGGCGCCGCGGCCGCGGTCGGGCCGGTCCTGGGCGGGCTGCTCACCGAGGGGCCGGGCTGGCGGTGGATCTTCTTCGTGAACCTGCCGGTGAGCGTGGCGTCGATCTGGCTGACGCTGCGCGTGGTGCCGGAGTCGAAGGGGCCGCGCGGGATGCGTATCGACTGGGCCGGCACGGCGACGTTCGCGGGCTTCGCGGGGGCGCTGACGTACGGGGTGGTGCGGGCCGGATCCGACGGCTGGACGTCGACGGTCACGACGGCCTCGTTCGCGCTCGCGGCACTGAGCCTGACGGGCTTCGTGCTCGTCGAACGCCGGGCGGCCCATCCGCTGCTCGACCTGTCGCTGCTGCGCAAGCCCGCGTTCGTGGGCGTGATGGCGGGCGCGCTCGCGTTCAACGCGGCGGCGTTCGGTGTGATCCCGTACCTGTCCATCTGGATGCAGACCGTCCTGGGCATGAGCCCGGTGCGCGGCGGGCTCACGCTGCTCCCGCTGACGGGCGCGGCGGTCGTGGTCGCGATCCTCACGGGCAAGCTGCTGCACGGGGTGCCGGCCCGGCTGACCATAGGCGGCGGGCTGCTGCTGATCGGAGCGGGCGCCTTCTGCCAGGCCGTGCTGGACGCGGGCACGAACTGGACGATGCTGGTACCGGGGATGGTCCTGGTGGGGATCGGCACCGGGTTCGTCTCCCCGTCGATCGCGGGCGCCGCGCTGGCCGCCGTGCCGCAGGAGCGGTCGGGGATGGCCGGCGGCGCGGTCAACACGGTCCGGCAACTGGGGTACGCGCTGGGTGTGGCCGTCTTCGGCACGGTGCTGACCTCGCGCATGCAGGACACGCTCCCGCCGGGCGCGGCGCACACCCTCGCGGGCGGTGGCGCCGGGGCCCTGCGCGGCACGTTCTCCGAGCAGGCGCTGCGGGCCGCCTTCGCGTCGGGGCTCGACACGGCGTCGGTGGCCGCGGGTGTGACGGGCATGATCGCCGGCGCGCTGGTACTGGTGTTGGTGCGGACACCGCGGGCCGCGGCGGGCCCGGCGGGCACCGAGGCCGCGTCGGACACGTCGAGGGCGTCGGACACGTCGGCGGCGAAGGCGACGGCGCCTCACGGATGACAGCGGCGGGTTGAGAGGTCGGGCGTCTCGGCAACCGGAAGTGGAATCTCCACGTCCGGTATCCGGGGCGCCGCGCACCGTAATCGGGTCGCGCAGATTCCGTGGAGATTGCGCCACCGAAACATACGCGACGGTAAGGAATTCTGTCCGGCCCTTCCCCATGTGAGCGCATTTTCTCGGCTGACCTGTGCATATTCCGGACGTTCGGACGTTCCTTCACCCCTCCCGCACGCCAGCCCGTTGAGGTAGCTTTCACGGCGCTGTGCTGAGCGCCACTAGGAGCGGGTTTGCGCGAGTTCACCAACCCTCCACTGGCGTCGCCGCCGCCGGTGGGCGGCCTGGCCGACGTCGTGTTCGACCATGCCCTCGAAGACCCGCTGTACATCGCCCTCGGCCGCAAGGACGAGGGCGGCCAGTGGCGCGACGTGACCTCCGCCGAGTTCCGCGACGAGGTCCTCGCCCTGGCCAAGGGGCTGCTCGCCCACGGGATCCGGTTCGCGGACCGGGTCGCGATCATGTCCCGTACGCGCTACGAGTGGACGCTCTTCGACTACGCGCTCTGGACGATCGGCGCCCAGGTCGTGCCGATCTACCCGACCTCCTCCGCCGAGCAGGTCTTCTGGATGCTGCACGACGCGCAGGTCTCCGCGGTCATGGTCGAGCACGAGGACCACGCGATGACCGTCGCCACGGTCGTCGACCGGCTCCCGCACCTGCACCAGCTCTGGCAGCTCGACGTGGGTGCCGTCCAGGAGCTGTACGAGGCGGGCGCCGGCATCGACGACGAGGTGGTGCACCGGCACCGGCGGGCCGTCACCCCGGAGTCGATCGCGACGATCATCTACACGTCCGGCACCACCGGGCGCCCCAAGGGCTGCGTGCTCACCCACGCGAACTTCATGTTCGAGACGGACACCGCCATCGACCGCTGGGAGCCCGTCTTCCACTCCAAGCGCGGCGACGAGGCGGCCACCCTGCTGTTCCTGCCGCTCGCCCATGTCTTCGGGCGGATGGTGCAGGTCGCGGCGATCCGCGGCAAGGTCAAGTTCGGCCACCAGCCGCAGCTCAACGCGGCCGCCCTGCTGCCCGACCTCGCCGCGTTCCGGCCGACGTTCGTCCTCGCCGTGCCGTACATCTTCGAGAAGGTCTTCAACGCCTCCCGCCGCAAGGCCGAGAAAGAGGGCCGCTCGGGCCCCTTCGAGAAGGCCGTCGACGTCGCGGTGCGCTACGCGGACGCCGTGGAGTCGAAGGCCTGGGGCATCGGCCCCGGCCCCTCGGCAAGCCTGCGGATGCAGCACCAGTTCTTCGACAAGCTCGTCTACTCCAAGGTGCGCGCCGCTCTAGGCGGCCGGATGAAGCACGCCATGTCCGGCGGTTCGGCGATGGACCGGCGGCTCGGGCTCTTCTTCGCCGGCGCCGGAGTGACCATCTTCGAGGGGTACGGCCTCACGGAGTCCACGGCGGCCGCGACCGCCAACCCGCCCGAGCGCACCCGGTTCGGCACCGTCGGCCAGGCGCTGCCCGGCACCACCGTGCACATCGCGGACGACGGCGAGATCTGGCTGAGCGGCGGCAACGTCTTCCAGGGCTACCTCAACGACCCCAAGGCCACCGACGCCACCCTGCACGACGGCTGGCTCGCCACCGGCGACCTGGGCTCCCTCGACGAGGACGGCTATCTCACCATCACCGGGCGCAAGAAGGAGATCCTGGTGACCTCCGGAGGCAAGAGCGTGTCGCCGGGCATCCTGGAGGAGCGGGTGCGCGACCATCCGCTGGTCGCCCAGTGCATCGCGGTCGGCAACGACCGGCCCTACATCGCGGCGCTGGTCACCCTGGACTCGGAGGCCGTCGAGCACTGGCTGCAGATGCACGGCAAGCCGCAGCTGACCCCGTCGGAGCTGGTGCGCGACCCCGACCTGGAGACCGAGGTGCGACGCGCCGTCGTCGCCGCGAACACACTGGTCTCGCAGCCCGAGTCGATCCGTACGTTCCGGATCCTGGCCCATCAGTTCACCGAGGAGCACGGCTTGTTGACGCCCTCGCTGAAGCTGAAGCGGAAGGCGATCGAGAAGGCCTACGCCGACGAGGTGCAGGCGCTCTACCAGGCGTAGACCTCTGACCTGGAACACCGGACCGCCAGGCCTTCTCTGACGGTCCATCATTTCATGGTGCGTCAGATATTGACGGGTCGTCAGATCCAACCGACACTTTCGCAGGGCCGAGGCCCGGGGGTGTCCCCGGAAGGCAGGGCCCGACGGAGGGGGACCGACCGTGTCGCGACCGATCCGCACCATCGCCGGCGTCGTGGCCGCGCTGCTGCTCGCAGGCGCCTGCAACTCCGCTGCCACTGACAGCAGTTCGGGCAAGGGGGCCGGTGGCTCCGTGCGCGGGGTCACCGGTGACTCCATCAAGGTCGGGGGCATCGTCTCGATGACCACCGCCACCGGGTACTCGAAGAAGGACACCGATCTCGGGGCCAGGGCGCGGTTCGACCGGGCCAATGCGGAAGGCGGGGTCAATGGACGGAAGATCGCCTATCTGGGGGCGCAGGACGACGGGCAGGACCCGGCGAGGAACCTGGCCGCCGCGCGCAAACTCGTACAGCAGGACAAGGTGTTCGCGATCGCACCGATGAGCTCGACGACCTTCTCGGGTGCGGACTTCCTCCAGCAGCAGAAGGTGCCGACGTTCGGCTGGGGCACCCTGCCGTCCTTCTGCGGGCCGACGTACATCTACGGATTCGGCGGCTGCATGGTGCCGATGCCGGGCGGCACGATCTCGCAGACCTGGCCGGAGGGGCTCAAGCACGTCACGGGCGGCGCCGAGGGCAAGTCGGTGGCGATCCTCGCCAATGACAGCGACGCCGGGAACTTCGCCATCCGCACCTACAAGCAGAGCTTCGCGACGGCGGGCTACAAGGTGACCTACGCGAAGCCGTCGGTGCCCGCCACGTCGGTGCCGAGCGACTGGTCGGCGTACACGAAGGACATCCTGCGCAGCAACGGCGGAAAGGCGCCGGACGCGGTGGTCTCCGTGATGCAGACGCCGTACAACATCGGGCTGTTCACCGCGCTCAAGCGCGGCGGCTACCGGGGCGTGCTGACCGATCCGACCGACTACGACCCCTCTCTGCTCGCCAAGAGCGCCACGAAGCAGGCGCTCGACGGGGTGCACATCCTGCTGTCCTTCCAGCCGTTCGAGCAGGAGAACGCGGCGATGAAGCAGTTCAAGGCGGACATCAGGAAGGCGGCCGGAAAGGAGGTGCCGTTGAACATGCACATGATGACCGGCTATATGTCGGCCGACCTCTTCCTCTCCATCGCGAGGAAGGCCGGCAAGAACCTCACGCCGGCGTCCTTCCAGAAGGCGGCCGGCAAATTCTCCGACTCCGGCACCATGGTCGGCGACCGCGCCGAGCCCAAGGGGCAGCAGGAGTCATTCGGGTGCGGGGCCCTGGTGCAGCTGAAGGACGGCAAGTACGTCGTGTCGGCGCCCTTCACCTGCTATCCGCCGATCCCCTTCAAGTAGCCGACCGGCGAAGGTACTTGGCATGTCGGACCTGCTGGCTTTCGTCCTCAGCGGACTCGTCTCGGGCGCGCTGTACGCCCTGCTGGCGACGGGGCTCGTGCTCTCCTGCTCGGCCTCGGGGCTGTTCAACTTCGCGCACGGCGCCACCGCCTATCTGTGCGCGCTCGCCTTCTACGAGCTGCACTCCGGCCTCGGCTGGCCCGCCGTGCCGACAGCTGTGCTGCTCGTGTGCGGGGTGGCGCCCGCGCTGGGCTGGGGCCTGGACCGGCTGATGTTCCGCAAGCTGGCGCGGGTCGGCGAGACCGCCCAGATCGTCGCCACCATCGGGCTGTTGGTGGCGCTGCCCGCGCTCGGGCTGTGGGTCGTGGAGCTGCTGGAGGACGCGGGCGTGTCCGTCCGGCCCGCCGAGAACCAGTTCGGGCTGCCCGGGGTCGGACCGAGTCCTGCGAAGTCCTGGCAGCTGATGGACGGCGTGGGCGTCGACTCCGACCAGCTGATCACCTGGCTGGCCACGGCGGTGGTGGCCGTCGGACTGTGGATCCTGCTGCGGCATACACCGCTCGGACTGCAACTCCGTGCGGCGGTGGACAACCGGTCGCTCGTGGAGCTGCGCGGGATCAGCGCCGACCGGCTGTCGTCGATCGCCTGGATGCTGTCGTCGGGACTCGCCGGCCTGGCCGGTGTCCTGGCCACCCCGCTGCTGGGCCTGTCGGCCCACGACTTCACCCTCTTCCTCTTCGTGTCGGCGACGGCTGCCGTGCTCGGCCGCTTCGCGTCGATCCCGCTCGCCTTCGCGGGCGGCCTGGGGCTCGGGGTGCTGCAGAACCTCGTCGCCGGGTACGCCACCTTCGCCGAACGCGTCACGGGATTCCGTACGGCGGTCCCGTTCCTGATCCTCTTCGCCGGGCTGCTCGTGCTGACACGGCGCCGGCGTACGGCGGGGACCGCGGCCACGGACGCGCCGCCGGCCGACTCTCCGACAGGCAGGTCCTGGATACGGCGCTGGGGCCCCTGGACGGCCGCCGGGCTGCTCCTCGCTGTCGCCCTCTACACGGTCACGACCCCGTTCTGGAGCGGCCTGCTCGCCCAAGGCCTGGCCCTTTCCCTGGTGTTCGTGTCCTTCACGGTGGTGACGGGGCTCGGCGCGATGGTGTCGCTGGCGCAGGCCACGTTCGTGACGGGCGCGGCGCTGGTCGCGGGGCTGCTGATGAGCCACGGCTGGCCGTTCGTGGCCGCGGCGGCCGCCGGCACGTGCGCGGCCGCGCTGCTCGGCGCGCTGGTCGCCCTCCCGGCGCTGCGGCTCGGCGGCCGCTCCCTCGCGCTCGCCACTCTCGCGCTCGCCTTCCTCGCCGACCAAGTCCTCTTCCAAATGGGCTGGTTGAGGAACGGTGACACCGGCTGGGCGATCCCGCGTCCCGTCTTCGGTCCGGTGGACCTGAACGACGACCGGGCGATGGGCCTGGCGATGATCGTGCTGGTCGCCCTGGCCGTGGCGTCGCTCAGCGCGTTGCGGAACTCTCCGTCCGGGCGGGCCATGCTGGCCGTCCGCTCGGCGCCCGCCGCGGCGATGGCCTCCGGCGTCTCCGTCGTCCGCACCAAGCTGATGCTGTTCACGCTCTCCGCCGGGCTCGCCGGCTTCGGCGGTGTGCTGTACGCGTCGTACAGCACCCGCGTCACGGCGACGGACTTCACGGCGATGACCGGCCTGATCTGGCTCGCGGTGGTCGTGGCGGCGGGTGTGCGGCGCCCCCAGTTCGCGGTGGTGGCCGGGCTCGTCTACGCCGTCATACCGCACCTCGTCTCCGACTACGTGACCGACTCCGTCCACCTCCCGGTGATCCTCTTCGGTCTGGCGGGCCTCGCCCTGGCGAACGACCCGGACGGGTACTGCGCCGCCGTACCGACACGTCGGCACCGAAGGCGAGTTGCGGCGGCGAGCCCACGCCCGGCACCGGAACAGCCCGCCGCCGCGAAACCGTCCCCCGAGGCCGCACTCGAACTCCGGGGCATCCGTGCCGGATACGACGGCGCCCCCGTCCTGCACGGCGTCGACCTCGCCGTACGCCCGGGCGAGATCCTCGCCCTCCTCGGCCCCAACGGCGCGGGCAAGTCCACCACGTGTCAGGTCGCCGCCGGGCTGCTGCGCCCGCTGGAGGGCCGGGTGTACGTCGCCGGGCGCGACGCCACCCGCGAACGGGCCGTCGGCCGGTCCCGGGGCGGGGTGCTGCTGGCCCCCGAGGGACGCGGCATCTTCCCGGCCCTCACGATCGAGGAGAACCTCGCCCTGCACCTGCGGGAGAAGAACGACCGGGACGGCGTGTACGAGCGCTTCCCCGGGCTGGTCGCGCGGCGCAGCGTTCCCGCCGGGTCGCTCTCCGGCGGCGAACAGCAGATGCTCGCGCTCGCGCCGCTCCTTCAGCGCCCGCCGAAGGTGCTCGTCGTCGACGAGCCGTCGCTCGGGCTCGCCCCACGCGTGGTCGACGAGGTGTTCCGGCTGCTCGTCGAACTGAGGGAGGCCGGGACGGCGCTCCTGCTGGTCGAGGAGAAGGCGACGGAGGTCCTCGGGGTCGCGGACACCGTCGCCTATCTCGCGCAGGGTCGGGTGGCCTGGTGCGGCCCGCGCACCGAGGTGCAGGCGGACCGGCTGACGGAGGCGTATCTGGGCATCGGGGCAGGACGGCCGGAGCCGGCGAAGCGACAGGGGCCGTCGGCCGAGGGGGTGGTCCGTCCATGAGCGACGCACCCGTACTGGAGGCCGTCGGGGTCGGCGTCCGCTTCGGCGGCATCCGCGCCCTCGACGGCGTCGGCCTCGCGCTGCGCCCGGGCGAGATCTGCGGACTCATCGGGCCCAACGGCGCCGGGAAGACAACCCTGTTCGACGTCCTTTCGGGCATCCGCCGCCCCGACGAGGGCCGCATCCTGCTCGACGGCGCGGACATCACCCGCCGCTCCCCCGTCTGGCGCGCCCGGCACGGCATGCGCCGCACCTTCCAACGACAGCAGCTGTTCGGCCAACTCACCGTGGCCGACAACCTGGTCGTGGCCCAGGAATGGCACGGCGGCGGTGGCGGCCTGGCCGCGGACCTGCTGGCGTCGCCCACTCGACGCCGACGCGAGAGCAAGCGCCGCGACCGTGCGGCGGCCGTGCTCCGCGACTGCGGACTCGACGGACTGGGCGAGGTGTACGCCGCGGCTCTTCCGGTGGGCCGGGCCCGGATGGTGGAACTGGCGCGCGCGGTGGCGGATCCGCCCAGGGTGCTGCTCCTGGACGAACCCACCTCCGGAATGACCGACGACGAAACCCGGCGCCTGTCCTCTGTCATCCGTCAGCTGGCAGCCGAGGACGATTGCGCGGTCCTCCTCGTCGAGCACAACGTCGCCTTCGTCATGCAGCTGTGCGCTCGCGTCGTCGTCCTCGACCTGGGCCGGGTCCTCGCCGAGGGCACGGCCGCCGAGGTGCACGCCGACCCGAAGGTCAGGGACGCGTACCTCGGCGCCGCGCCCGCTAGTTGACGCTCACCCGGAAGATCTTGTCCGAGCCGTCCGCCGCTCCTCCGTTGTTGTCGCAATTGGTGGTGGAGAGCCAGAGCTGGTCGGCGCCGGGCACCTTGGTAACGGTGCGCAGGCGGCCGTAGGTGCCGACGTAGTACGCGGTGGGGGTGCCGACGCTTTCGGTGTCGCCGGTGATGGGGATGCGCCAGAGGCGTTCGCCGCGGAGGGAAGCCATGTAGATGACGTTGCGGACGATGGCGATGCCGCTGGGTGAGGCTTCGGAGACGTTCCAGGTCTTCTTGGGGTTGGTCATTCCGGCTGTGCTGCACGTGCCTTCGCAGATCGGCCAGCCGTAGTTGGCACCGGGCTTGATGAGGTTGAGTTCGTCCTTGGAGCTGTTGCCGAACTCGGCTTCCCAAAGGCGGCCGTTGCGGTCGAAGGCGAGGCCCTGCGGGTTGCGGTGGCCGTAGCTGTAGACGTAGTTGCCGAAGGGGTTGCCGGGGGCGGCCTTGCCGTCCGTGGTCATGCGCAGGATCTTGCCGTTGAGCGAGTTCTTGTCCTGGGCGAGGTCGGGAGTCTGCGCCTCGCCGGTGGAGACGTACAGGTAGCCGTCGGGGCCGAAGGCGAGCCGTCCGCCGTTGTGGTAGCGGCTCTTCTTGATGCCTTGGAGGAGGACGGTGTAGCCGCTGAGGGAGCTGCCGTTGTAGGTCATGCGGACGACGCGGTTGCCCTCGGAGGCGGTGTGCATGAAGTAGACGTAGTGGTTGGTGGCCCAGTTGGGGTCGACGGCCACGCCCAGCAGACCGCCTTCGCCGTCGGTCGTCACGGCGTTGGGCACGGTGCCCACCTGGGTCTTCGTGCCGTCCTTGGCGACCTTCCAGACGCGGAAGTCGTCCCGCTCGGTGACCAGGGAGGTCTGGCCGTCGGGCATCCAGTAGGTGCCCCACGGGATGGTCAAGCCGGTGGAGATGGTGGTGATGGAGGACGGGACGCCGCCGTCGGTCGAGCAGGCCTGGGTGGTGAAGGTGACGGTGTTGCTCTGCGGGGAGGTGTTCCCTGCGGCGTCGCGGGCCACCGCGTTCAGGGTGTACGGGCTGTTGCAGGCGAGGCCGGTCAGCGTGGTCGACGTGCCGGTGACGGACTTGTAGACGGTGGTGCCGCTGCGCACGTCGTAGCCGACGACCGCCTTGTCGTCCGTGGAGGCGCCCCAGCTCAGGTCGGCGCTGGTGGCGGTGACGTTGGCGGCGGTCAGTGTGCCCGGCTTGGTGGGCGGGGTGGTGTCGGAGCTGGGCTTGGTCGTGCAGTCGACGGCCGGGCTGGCCGGTGAGGTGTTGCCGGACGCGTCCCGGGCGATGACGGTGAGGTTGTAGGCGGTGTTCGGCGTCAGACCGGTGAGGTTCTTCGAGGTCACGTCGCCGGCGGCCTCGCCGATCTTGTTGCCGTGTTCGTAGAGGTCGTACGCCGTCACGCCGACGTTGTCCGTGGAGGCGTCCCAGGTCAGCGTGAGTGCGTCCTCGCCGATGTTCGAGCAGCTGGGCTGACCGGGCCGGGTGGGTGCCTGGGTGTCGGCCGCCGCGCCGACGCTCAGTCTGTCGAGGTTGGGGCCGCCGGCAGCGGTCGTGGCGGTGGCGCGGATCTTGTTGGAGCCCGCGGTGAGCTGTGCGTTGAGGGTCTTGGTCGCCCAGGTGTCCCAGTCGGTGGTGGCCGGGAAGGAGACGCCCGAGGCGACGACCGTGCCGTTCACGGAGATGTCCATCGGGCGGTCGGTCGTGGTGCCGTTGGCGTACCGCAAGGCGAGCGACGCGCTGCCCGCCGAGGCGGCGCTCACCGTGAACTCCACATACGAACCAACGACGTTGGTGTAGTCGACGAAGCCCGTGCCCGTGAAACCGGTGTGGTTGGTGGCCACCGCGCCCTGCGAGATCGTGGCGTCCTCGGCCTGGTGGTCGGTGGTGGCCGCGGCGAGCTCGAAGTCGAGGTAGTCGGTGTTGGGGAGACCGCCCGAACCGGTGGCGGTGAGGCGGATCTTGTTGCTGCCCGCGTTCACCGGGACGGTCAGCGTCGAGGTGGTCCAGGCGTCCCAGGTGGTGGTGGACGGGAAGGAGTACCCGGACTTCACCACCGTGCCGTTGACCGCGATGTCCGCCGGGCGGTCGGCGGTGGTGCCGTTGGCGTGGCGCAGGGCCACGGTGGCGGTGCCCGCGGACGTGGCGTTGACGGTGAACTCGACGTAACTGCCTGCCGCGTTGGGGGTGTTGAGGAAGCCGGCGCCGGAGTATCCGGCGTAGTTGCTGTCCACGGTGGAGCCCGACGTGTAGGCGGCGCTCTCCGCCTCGTAGCGTGCGGGCGCTGCCGAGGCCGACTGCGGTACTGCCTGGACGAGTCCGGCACAAAGGAGCACGACCGCACCGATGGCGATCCTCCTCAGCCGGACTCTGGATGGGGTGGCGCTGCGCATCTGAACCTCCGTCAGATCCGAAAGGGTTACACGTGAGTGAGGGAGATCAGGGCGCCCAGTAGTTGCCGGACGCCACGATCATCGACTGGAGCTGGACGCTGCCGCCGTAGTAGAGCGAGGAGTTGATCGCCGTGCCGGCGAGCTTGTTCCAGAGGGCGTCCAGCCAGACCTGCGAGCCGGAGTCGGTCATGGCCGTGACGACGAAGGGCGCGGTGAACGCCATGTCGTGCCCGCTGTCGAACGCCGAGCCGTTCAGGTGGTAGCCGGTGACGATGCTGTCGGGGCTGCCGCCGGTCTTCGCCTTGATCCAGGAGTTGAGCTTGCGCGCCGAGGCGAGGGAGGCCGCGTCGCCGCCGGTGACGGCGTCGACGCCGATCCGCCACGGGTCACGGCAGGCGTTCCAGCCGTAGTCGCCGTCGTTGGGGCTCTCCAGGACCTCGCCGCTCGCGGGCTTCGGGGTGCCGTTCGTGTTCACGACGAAGTCCGCCAACAGGCCGGTGCCGGAGGCGTAGTTGGCCTGTTGCTGGGTGATCAGGTTCTGGTGGGCGGTGCGGATGGTGTCCCAGGCGGTGTCGCCGGTGGCGCGGCGGAAGGCCCGGAAGTGGTCGAGCATCCAGTCCGACGAGCGCGTCATGTAGTAGTACTGGTCGCCCGAGGAGGACCAGTCGCCGAGCTTCGTCAGATGCGTGCTCGGGTTGACCTCACTGGCCTTGATCGCGTTGATGTGCTTGGTCGCCAGGTCCTTGTAGTTGTACGTGCCCGCACTCCCCCACTGCTTGTCGGCGAGCAGCAGTCCGTACGCCACGTCGAGGTCGCCGTCGGTCGCCGAGTCGGAGCCGTCGACGGACTTGCAGGAGGAGTCCTGCTCGGCCGCGAGCAGGTTGGAGTTGTGCACCGACGGGTGCGCCAACATGTACTTGACCAGGCCGTCGAAGATCTTCTTCGCGTCGGGGTCGGCGCCGGCCATGAACGCGCTGACGACCATGCCGTAGCCCTGCCCCTCGGCGACGTAGGGGTGGTCTGCGTCGGGCGAGATGACCTCGTACCAGCCGTTGCCGCAGTTCTCCCGCACGAAGGCGGACTTCCAGGCGGTGTACTTGCTGACGACCGCCTGGTCGAGGGTCGCCTGACTGCCCGAGGGCTTCAACATCCCTGTCGTGTACGGGAATTGGTGGCTGCCGAACGGGACGGCGGGCCCGCTCGTGCTGGGCGCACCTACGGTGGTCCTGTCGAGGTTGGGTCCGCCGTTGGCGGTGGTCGCGGTGGCGCGGACCTTGTTGGCGCCCGCGGTGAACGACACGGTGACCGACTTGGTGGCCCAGGTGTCCCAGTTGCCGGTCGGCGCGAAGGACACGTTCGAGGCCACGACCGTACCGTTCACGGAGATGTCCATCGGGCGGTCGGTAGTCGTGCCGTTGGCGTACCGCAGGTCGATCGCGGTACTGCCCGCCGAGGCGGCGCTCACCGTGAACTCGACGTACGAGCCGGCGATGTTGGTGTAGTCGACGAAGCCCGCGCCCGTGAAACCGGTGTGGTTGGTGGCCACCGCGCCCTGCGAGATCGTGGCGTCCTCGGCCTGGTAGTCGGTGGCCGCCGCTGCCGTCCCGGCTGTCGTCAGGCCGAGCAGGGGCAGTGCGAGGGCCAGGGCGGTGCCCCAGGCCAGGGCGCGTCTGCGATGCGTGAGTTTCATGATCGCCCTTTCTCAGCCCGCGTACTGGGCGAAGACCTTGAGGTAGTCGTACGGCTGCTGGGAGACGCCGCTGCACGCGTCGCCGTCGGAGCCGGAGCCGCAGGCCCGGTCACGGTTGACGGCCCAGTAGGTGAGGCGTGCGATGTGGTGCTGTTGGGCGTAGGCGAGCATGGTCCGGAAGTCGGAGATGCGAACGAGCTCGCCGGAGTCGTCGGTCTTGCCGTTCATCGACGAGAGGCCGATGTGCGCGTACGCCGTCGTGTCGCTGTAGCCGTACGCGGACTTGACGCGCCCCTTCAGGCCTTCCATGGCCTGGGTGGTCAGCGTGCCCATGTTGGTCGTGCCGCCGCCGAAGTCGAACGGCATGATGCACCAGATGTCGTTGGCCAGACCGGAGTTGGCGCCACGGTTGATCATGTCGACGCCTGTCGAGTCGGGGCCGCTGGTGGTGGTGCCGAAGGTGATGACGGTCCTGAGGCCGGAGTTGTTGGCCTTCACGATCTTCAGCGCGTCGATCACACGCTGGCGGACGGTGGCGTTGCCCCACTCGGTGTTCTCGATGTCGATGTCGATGACCTTGAGGTGGTAGGCGTTGATGACCTTCTGGTAGGCGCCCGCGAGCGAGGAGGCACTGCTGCACTTCTCGCCGAGCTTCGCGCCGCTCCAGCCACCGAAGGAGACGATCACGTCACCGCCGGCCGACCGGATCGAGTTGATCTTCGACTGGTCGTCGCCACCGGTCAGCGGGCGCGAGCCGTCCCAGGCGGGGTTGCAGGAGCCGTCGGAGAGGATGAAGGCGAGGGTGAACCACTTGACGCCGGTCGCCGACATCACGGAGGTCGGGCTCTGCGGGTTGCCCCAGCCGAAGTACTCGTACGGCGCGACCGCAAGGCCGGGGGTGCCGACGGGGGTGCTGCCGAGCGTCAGTTCGTCGAGGTTGGGTCCGCCGCCCGCGGTGGTCGCGGTGGCGCGGACCTTGTTGGCGCCCGCGGTCAGCGAGACGGTGACCGACTTGGTGGCCCAGGTGTCCCAGTTCGCGGTGGGCGCGAAGGACACGTTCGAGGCGACGACCGTGCCGTTCACGGAGATGTCCATCGGGCGGTCGGTGGTCGTGCCGTTGGCGTAGCGGAAGGTCAGGGTCGTCTGACCGGCGGCCGCCGCGTCCGCCGTGAACTCGACGTACGAGCCGGTGATGTTGGTGTAGTCGACGAAGCCCGTGCCCGTGAAGCCCGTGTGGTTGGTGGCCACCGCGCCCTGTGAGATCGTGGCGCTCTCGGCCTGGTAGTCGGTGGCCGCGGCCGCCGCGCGGGCCGACGGGGGCGAGGCGAACAGCAGGGAGAGCAGCAGCCCGAACAGGGCGGCGAGGACCACGCCGAGACGGCGTGGGGGTGCGAGGGGGTGCACGTGGATCTACCTCCAGGAGCGGTGAGAGGGACGGGGAAGCGGTGCGGTGCGAGGGATGGGGAAGCGGTGCAATGTGAGGGTGTTAGGAAGGGTTCCTAACCTTTGATGGGCACACGTCCCCGCCTGCGAGAACGCGGGCGGGGAGGTGCGGGGACTGTCGGTGGCAGGCCTCAACTCCGGTCGAGCGCGTCCACGTTGGGCGCGCCGTTCGTGGTCGTGGCCGTCACCCTGATCGTGTTCGTACCCGCCCTGAGCGGCACCGTGAGCGTCGAGGCCGCCCAGGTGTCCCAGCTCCCCGTGCCGTTGAAGGCGCGGTTCGCGGAGACGACGGTGCCGTTCACGGTGACGTCCATCGGGCGGCCCACGGTGGACCCGTTGGCGTACCTGATGGCCACCGAGGCGTTGCGGGCGGTGGCCGAGTCCACGGTCCACTCGACGTACGCGCCCGCCGCGTTGGCCGTGTTCACGAAGCCGGTGCCGGTGAAGCCGAGGTGGTCGGTGTCGACGGTCGAGCCGGACGTGGTGCCCGCCTGCTCCGCCTGGTAACGCACCGTCCTGGTGCCGAGCGGGGCCACCCGGATCAGCCGGGCCTCGCCCGGCCGCAGGGTGGCGCTGTAGGTGTCGGCGACCGTGCCCTTGTCGGCCCCCGACCAGAGGTCCGTGACCTGACCGGAGCCGGTGAATCCGACCTGCGACCAGTTCACCGTCGCCGTCGAGGAGCCGGACGTACCGGTGTTGAAAAGCGCGACCACGAAGTCCCCGGTGTCCTCGCGCTTGCTCCAGACCTGGTTGACACCGCTGGAGACGATGCGCCCCGCCGCGTATCCGTCCTGGTCGACGGCGATCAACCGGTCGTTGGTGAGCATCGCCGTGTCGACCGGGTCCAGCTGGGTCAGGTCGGTGCCGAGCAGCAGGGGCGCGCCGGCCATCGACCACAGGGTGAACTGCGAGCGCCGCTGGTCGGCGGTGAGTCCGGCCTGGTCACCGTTGCCGATCTCCAGGGAGTCCAGGTCGTTCCAGCCGCCGGGGCCCGCGTACTGCTGCCAGTTGGCGGCCGAGGTGAAGCGGGTCGTGACGTGGGACCAGTCGGTGAGCGGATAGCCGCTGCCGTTGGGGCCCGACCCGCAGTAGCACTCGACGTCGCCCTGGGTGCGCCAACTGTTCGCCAGGGAACGCCAGGTGGGGGCGTCGGCGATGGCGAGGTTGTTGGAGAGGGCGTAGTTGATCGGACGGCCCGTGGCCCGCAGCGCCTTGTCCCAGGCCCGTACGTCGGGGACGTCCTGACTGCCGACGCCGTCGATCTTGAGATAGTCGACGCCCCACGAAGCGAACTGCCTGGCCCAGGAGTTGACGAATTCCTGGGCGCCGGGTTTCGCGTAGTCGATGTAGTACATGTTCTTGCAGTTGTAGTTCTTCTCCAGCGTCGAGGTGTCCGCGATGTCCGCCGCGTGGTACGAGGTGCCCTCGATCGGGGTGTTCTTCAGGACGGCGTTCTTGGCGATGCCCGGGGTGACGTAGAAGCCGAACTTCAGGCCCTTGGAGTGGACGTAGTCCGCCAACGCCTTGATGCCGGAGGGGAATTTGGCGGAGTCGACGGTCCAGCGGCCGTAGGAGTCGACGACGAAGCCGTTCGAGTCGCACTTCTGGTAGAAGTCGTCGAGGTTGACATTCACGAAGCCGTGCCGGTCGAGGCCACTGGACACCAGTGCGTCCGCCTGCGCCTTGATCTTGTCCTCGGTCGGCCAGCGGCGCACGAAGCTCCAGCTGCTCCAGCCCATCGCGGGCCGGATGGACTGACCGTTGCCGGAGGCGGCGGCGGGAGGGGCGGTCAGCAGCGGGATCGCTCCGGCGATCAACACGCCCGCGAGGGCGAGGAGTACGGCTCTGAGGTGTCTCATCACTTCGCCACCCCCGGTGCGGGCGTCGCGTACGACGTGCCGATCCATGCCTCGTCGATCCGCAGCCGCTTGTAGCGGGTGGTGTCGGTGGACGCCGCCCAGGTCGAGTCGACTTCGAGGCGTACGTAGCGGGCGTTGGCCGCGGTGATGTCGATGCCCTTCATGCCGCGGGCGCTGGGCAGTTGGCCGCTCTTGACCGCACTGCCCCAGGTGGAGCCGTCGTTGCTGAGGAACACCTTGTAGTCCTTGATTCGCGCGGACTGCTCGGTGTCGGAGCGCGCGTAGGCGACCGAGTCCTCACGCTGGTTAAGGCCGAGGTACTGCACCCGCTTCGAGCTGCCGAGGTCGAAGGTGAGGGTGACCGGCAGCGTCTTGTTGCTGTCCCAGTAGCTGAGGTAGCTGCCGTCCGCGGCGGCCGGGGCGCCGTGCCCGCTCGCCGACGCGGCTGCGCTCATCGTGTACGAGGAGGCGGGCAGGATGCCCTGGCGTCCGGCCGTGGTCACCTTGAAGACGGTGTCGTACGGGTCCCAGCTGCCCAGCCCGTTCAGCGTGAGGACACCGCCGGACTGGGACCAGGAAATGGCCGCCCCTGTCCGCAAGTTGGTCACGGACGCGATCCGGTAGCCGTTGTCGCGGATGCGCAGGGTGCTGGTGGACGGCGGGGTGAGGACATGGACGTACTGCCGGCCGGGGTCGGTCTTGCTGATCGTGGTGACTCCGTGGGCGCCGTCGTTCCAGAAGCCGGGCTTGAGGCCGCCGTACATGTAGCCGCCGCCCTCGACTCCGTGCAGGGACTCCCGGATGGGACCGAGGTAGGAGTTCGCGAAGTTGTTGAAGGACTCCTGGTTGGACGGGAACTTCCCGTTGACCTGGGCTGTTTCCGCCATCAGCGCCTTCACGGACGAGCCCGCGTTGGTGACGAGCCGGCCGAGGGTGAGCATGCGGTCGACGCTCGGGTTCGAGCCGTCGTACCACCAGGCTCCGCTGGACGGCAGCTTGAAGTCGGCCTCGGTGAGCCGGGGTTGGGCCGTGTAGACCGCCTGCGGGTAGTCGTACGACGGGGTCATTCCCGTCTTCTGCTCGTTGCTGATCATGTCCATGATCGGCGTGTCTTCGTTGTTGTTGCTGATCGTGTAGCTGGGTCGCTTCTGGTAGATCTGCGCGTAGAGGTCGTGGCTCTCCCAGTACGCGTTGTCGTTGTCGATCCAGAAGCCGCCGAGCGTCGGGTAGCGGTCCATGACCTCGAAGAAGTTGTCGTACGAGAACCGGCCGAACCCGTCACGGGTGGTGAGGTCGACGTTCGTGCCCTTGTAGGCGGAGTACGCCGCCGAGTCCAGCCACTCGTGGCCGCCCTCGTTGTGCCACTGGGGGTCGTCGGTCATGTAGAGGATGACCTTGAGGCCCTTTGCGGAGGCCGCGGTGATGAGTTCGCCGAGGAAGTCGCGCTTGGTGGCGCAGCTGCCGGGGATCGCCGAGGGCCAGGGGCGGGCGTAGCCGAGGCGGCTGTGAAAGGTGGCGAGGACGAGGTACTGGACGTGCAGTTTCTGGGCCTCCTGCACCCAGTAGTCGGGGGTCCAGCCGCCGTTCGTGACGTCGTTCTCCCAGGCGGAGCAGCTGGTGTGCTGCGGTGCGGTGCGCTCACCCCAGTGCAGGAAGAGGCCGCCGGTCGAGGCGCGCAGGAAGTCCTGGCGGGGGTTCTGCAGGTCCGCGTGTGCGGGCGAGGGCAGCAGCAGCGCGCCGAGGAGGAGCGCCACCACCGCGATCAGGCGGGCGGTCAGTCGTCTGCTGGACAGTCGTCCGCCGGTCGGTCGTCTGCCGGTTCTGGTCATGCCGGCACCTCCAGGTAGTCGATGTTGGGGCAGCCGTTCGCGGTGGTCGCCGTCGCGCGGACGGTGTTCGCGCCCGCCGTGAGCGGGACGGCGACGCCGATCGTGCGCCAGGTCGTCCAGTCGGGCGCCGGCGGGAAGGAGACGCCGGATGCCACGACCTGGCCGTTGACGGTGATGTCCATCGGCCGGTCCGCGGTGGTGCCGTTGGCGTAGGCGATCGCGACGGTCTTCGTTCCCGCGCTCGCCGCGTTCACATTCCACTCCACGTATGCGCCGGCCGCGTTGGCGGTGTTCACGAAGCCGGTGCCGGAGTAGCCCGCGTGGTCGGTGTCGACGGTGCTGCCCGTCGAGTACGTGGCGCTCTCGGCCTCGTGCCGCGTACCGGGCGGCGGTGTGGTGCCGCAGTCCTGGCTCGACCCCGACGCCGACAGCCGCAGCGCTCCGCCGGTCGTGTTGTGGCTGTCGGCGACGCAGTGGCCCGACACGGTCTGGAAGCCGATGTCGAAGGGGCTCGTGCTGCCCTTCTGCGCGGTGAACCGGGTGAACTTCACCGAGCTGCCCGCATTGGCGATGACCGCCGGGCGGCCGTCGTTCGCCGCGAACCGCACCGAGCTGTCGGTGAAGGTGACGTGGTCGGCGTTGTGCAGGTACCAGCCGTACGCGGGCCGGGTGCCGATGCTGTTGGGGTTGTAGTTGGTGGGGTCGTTGCTCGGCACGGCGGTGGACATGGTGCCGTTGCCGCCGGGCACGGTGAGGTCGACGTTGGTGAAGGTGACACCACTGATGTGGTTCGGGCTCGACTCGCCCCACAGGGTCGGGCTGAAGGAGGGGCTGGAGCCGGTGGCGGTGATGTCGTCGTAGGTGACGTTGCTGATGGAGCCGACGCCCGGGTTGTTGCCGCAGCGTTTGCGGGTGCCGATCTTCTGCGTGATCGGCGAGTGGACGTCTTTCATGGTGATGTCGCGGTAGTGGATGTCGGAGATCCTGGCGCCGTCCATGGAGACCATGCCGAGCCCGGACTTGTTCGAGCCCTCGATACGGATGTGCTCGAAGCGGTAGTCCGTGAAGTCGCCGCAGGTCTCCGAGCCGAACATGAGCGCGTTGCAGCACACCGCCGAGAGGTACGAGTCACTCACCCGGCCGGGGCCGTTGGGCAGTTTGGCGCCCAGCGCGTAGTCGCTCTTGAAGACCAGTGCGTCGTCGTTGGCCTTGATGTTTGCGTTGGTGACGGTGACGTCGGTCGTGCTGATGATGTTCCAGCCGTCACGGTCGGACGCGGTGTCGATGGTCAGGTGGTCCGAAGTGACGTTCGTACAGCCGTTGATGAGAGCCGCGAAGTGGCCGCCGCGGCGCAGGGTCAGACCGTCGCCGATGCGCAGGCCGTTGCAGCGGGTCAGTGAGATGATCTTGTCGGCTTCGCCGGAGGACGGGTTGCCGGTGATCAGGTTGCCCTGGCCGTCGATGACGCCACCACCCACGAAGGCGATGTTGGTCAGCCGGTCGCCGTAGATCATCGCGTTGTGGAAGTGGCTGTGCCCGTAGTCCTGGTACTGGTCGTAGGGGTTGGTCTCGGGCGGGTCGTACGTGTCCGCGCTGGAGCCCTGGAGTGTGGCGCCCGTGTCGACCTGGAGCGTCACGTTGCTCTTCATGTGGAGCGTGTTCTTGGACTTGTACGTCCCGGGTGAGGGGAGTTGGACGGTGCCGCCGCCGGCCGCGTTCGCTGCGTCGACCGCCTTCTGGACGGCGGGCGTGTCATTGGTGGAGCCGTCGCCCTTGGCGCCGTAGTCGCGCACGTCGAAGACGGCGGTGCCCGCCGTCGGTGCCTGGGGACTCGCGACGGCCGGGGGCTGGGACAGACCGAGGACGACGAGGAACCCGAGAAGGGTCAGGGAGAGTGCTCTGCGTGCCGTGCTTCTCATGTCGGCCTCGTCTCACACCAGTTGGTAACCGCGGAGGTTGGTGAGGAGCAGATAGCAGTTCTGCAGCCAGCCCGAGGTGTCGCCGAGGGAGCGGTAGATGCCCCACTTCGGCCGCACCCGGTCGCCGAGGAAGGTGTCCACGCCTGACTTCGACTTGTCGATGACGGTCGTGCCTCCGCTCTTGAGGATCCAGCGCACGGAACCCGAGGTGCCGTCGCCGACCTTGATCTGGAAGTCGACGTCCGTCCACTTGTCGTGCAGCGGGTCCAGGCCGGCCCGGCCGATCAGGGTGTCGGTGAGGGCGAGCTTCAACTCGATGGTCTGGGCGCCGTTCACGCGTCGCAGCGACTGCACGACGATCGGCGAACTTCCGGTCCCCGGCTGCTTCATCTGCATGATGTGGGTGAAGCTGGTGGTCGCCTTGAGGGAGCTGGGGATGTACATCGAGTACGTCACCCGCCAGGTCTGGCCCGGCAGCCACTTCAGGTAGTTCGAGCTGCTGGTGCGCAGGCCCGTGACCTCCTGGCGTTGCCGATCGGTCATGGTGTCGCGGTCCACCGTGTGCATGTTGAACCGCCAGTTGTCGCCCTCCGGGTGGATGTGCGGGTGCCCGGCGGGGTGCGAGTCGGCGCGGTCGTCCTCGATCGTCTCGAAGGCGCCGAGCCCGTTGCCGCCCGCCGTCGGCGACCACTTCAGCTGCCAGCTCGCCGCATGCGCGGGACTCTGCAGCCCTGCGGCGGCCGCGGTCCCGGCGAGTGCGGCGCCGATCACCTTCCGACGGGAGGGCCCTTCGTACGGCCCGTGCAGTGCGCTCATCTTCCCTCACCTCGCCCGGAGTTGTTCGTTCATGATCAGGAAGGCGCCCAGACCGTGGAAGTCGTTGGTCGCCCGGGTGCGGCCCACGTAGTAGGCGTAGTCGCCGACGTTGGTGCCGATGGAGATGTCGGTCAGGTTGGTCCGGCCGTCGGAACCGAGGGAGACCTTCGCGAGGACGCCCTGGTAGCCGCGCTGGGCGACGGTCGCGTAGTGCGCGTCGAGATAGCCCTTCTGGGCTCCGCGCGAGAGGGCGTACGTGAACATGCTGGAGCAGGATGTCTCGGTCCAGTTGTCACCGCGGTCGCCCTTGTCCATCACCTGGAACCAGCGTCCGGTGGCCGGGTCCTGGTAGCGCTCCAGGCCCACGGCCAGCTTCTTCAGGATGGTCACAAGGGCGGCGCGGCGGGGATGCGAACTCGGCAATGCGTCCAGGACGTTGACGATCGCCATCGAGTACCAGCCGACGGCCCGGCACCAGTGCTCGGGCGCCAGACCGGTGCCCGGGTCGGACCAGCTCGCGGTGCGCGACTCGTCGTAGGCGTGCTTCAACAGGCCGTTCCCGACCTGGAGATGGCTGCCGTAGACGTAGAGCTGCTTGGCCGCTTCGTCGTCGGCGTACGTCGCGTCGCCGAACTCCCTGCCGTACTCGACGAGGAACGGGTTCACCATGTAGACGCCGTCCGCCCAGAGTTGGTGGGCACGGCTGTCGGAGTCGGCGTGCCAGAAGCCGCCGTCCGAGGTGCGCGGGTAGGTGTCGAGGCGGTCGCGGATCTTCTTGGCCGCGATGCGGTAGCGGTCCTGGCCCGTCTCGTGGTGCAGGATCGTCAGCAGCCGTCCGGCCTGCATGCTGTCGAGGTTGTTGAAGCTCTGACCGATCGCGCCGTCACTCGCCACGAAACGGTCGACGTAGCTCTTGATGTACGAGAGGTAGCGCGGGTCATGGGTGCGCTGGTACGTGAGGTACTGGCCGTAGAGATACAGGCCGACGGGGTACGACCAGCCGCCGATCGTGGTCGGCGAGTAGCGTGCCGTCGTCGACTCGATCATCGACACCGACCAGTCCTCGGCGGGCGCGGGCTGCCCCACGCTCAGCGAGTCGAGGTTGGGCCCGCCGTTCGCGGTGACGGCGGTGGCCCGGACGGTGTTGGCGCCCGGCCGGAGCGCCGCGTCGACGGTCCGGGTCTCCCAGCCGGTCCAGGAGCCGTTGCCCGGGAAGGAGAGGTGATCGGCGACGAGGACGCCGTTGACGGTGATGTCCATCGGCCGGTCGGTGGTGGTGCCGTTGGCGAACCGGAGGGCGAGGGGTTGGGTGCCCTGCTGGTCGGCGGTGACCGTGAACTCGACGTATCCGCCCGGGGTGTTGTCGTAGTCGACGAAGCCGGTGCCGGTGAAGCCGGGGTGATCGGCGGCGACCGTGCCATGGCTGATCGTGGCGCTCTCGGCCTCGAACGGAGGGGTGGCTGCCTGAGGTGCGACCGGAGCGGTGGCGATCTGCGCGGTGGTGACAGGAGCGGCGGCGGCCGGGACGGCCGCGGGGACGGCGATCAGGCTTGCGACGGCGAGCGCGGCCGCCGCCGGCAGCACATGTGGACGTCTCATGTTCCTCCTCCGCGGTATTCGCGATAGGCGTAGGTGGGGGCATCGGCACGGCCAGGGGTGCGGTCAGGCGTGCCAGGCGTGTCGACCAGGGCACGGACCAGCGGATGGTCGGGGGCGTGACGGCAGGCCGGGTCGGGACGGGTCGCGTCGCCGGTGAGCGCATGGGCCTGGCAGCGGCAGCCGCCGAAGTCGGTGGTGCGAAGGGCGCAGGTACGGCAGGGGGCCTGCATCCAGGCCTCGCCGCGATAGGCGTTGAAGGCGTGCGACGCGTGCCAGATCCAGGCGAGCGGGTGATCGCGCAGGTTCGGTGCGTCGAGGTCCGGGAGGACGGCCGCGGCCGGACACGGCAGGACCGTGCCGTCCGGGGCCACCGTGAGCGAGACCGCACCCCAGCCGCCCATGCAGGGTTTCGCCGTGCCGTCGAAGTAGTCGGGGGCGACCCAGACCAACTCCAGTTCCCCCGCGAGGCGTTCACGCCACCGGGCGAGTGCTTCGCGGGCTCGTTCGGTCTGCTCGCGGCTCGGCAGCAGGGCGGCGCGGTTGCGCAGCGCCCAGCCGTAGAACTGCGTGTGGGCGAGCTCCATCCGGTCGGCGCCCCAGGCGAGGGCGAGCATGATCAGGTCGTCGAGCGCGTCGATGTTGGCGCGGTGCAGTACGACGTTCAGTCCGAGCGGGAGCCCGGCCTCGCTCACCAGCCGGGCGGCGCGCTTCTTGGCCGTGAACGAGCGTGCGCCCGCGACGAGTTCGGCGGCGGTCGGCTCGGCGTGCTGCACGGAGAGCTGGACGCTGCGCAGGCCGGCGTCGACGAGGTCGCCCAGGCGCCGTTCGTGCAGTCCGACACCGCTGGTGACCAGCTGGGTGTAGAGGCCGGCCGAGTCCGCTGCCTCGACAATGTCGGTGAGGTCGCGCCTCAGGAGCGGTTCACCGCCGGAGAGGTGTGTTTGCACGACGCCCAGGTCGGCGGCCTGTTGCAGCACATCGACCCATTGTCCGGTGTTCAGCTCTTCTGACCGACTGATCAGTTCGATGGGGTTGGAGCAGTAGGCGCAGCGCAGTGGGCAGCCGTGGGTGAGTTCGGCGAGCAGCGCCCAGGGCGGATCGGTCACCTGAGCCAGCCCTCCCTTCGTAAGGCCGAGAGAAATGCGGGGACTTCACGGGCGACGGGGGCGCCGGGAAACCGCGCCCCGAGCTCGGCGACGATCTCGGGCACCGCACGACGGCCGTCACAGAGCCGGACGACGTTGCCCGCGTCGCCCCGTAGGACGACCACCCGTTCGGGCAGGAGCAGCAGGTCGATGTCACGGACCCGGTCATGACGGAGCATCACCGAGCGCGCCAGTACGGGTCGCCAGGTCATGACGCTCCTCGTTCCGGCGCATCCGGAAAGCGGCGCTCCGATGCATCCAGAGGCGCTCGCTGCGACGCGTCCGGCGCCCCCCGCTCCACCGCGTCGAGCAGGGACCAGAGCACGTCGCACTTGAAGGTCAGCGCGGCCACCGCCCGCTCCTGCCGTTCGCGGGTGCGGGCCCAGGTCCGTACGAGCGCGAGGGCTTCCTCGCTGTCGCGGCCGCCCTGTCCGATCCGGGTCCGGAAGTACGCGAGCCCCTCGGCCTCGATCCACGGGTAGTGGCGTTCGAAGGCGGCGATGCGGGTGCGCATCAGGCCCGGTGCCGACAGTTCGGTCAGGGACGCGGCGACCGCGTCGAGTGCCGGACGGACCCGGCAGAAGTTGACGTATCCCTCGACCGCGAGCCGCACCCCCGGCAGCACCCGGGAGGCGTCCCGCAGTTCGGGTCGGCCGAGGCCGGCGGCTTCGCCCAGCCGCAGCCAGCGTTCGATGCCGCCTTCCCCCTCCCGCGTCCCGTCGTGGTCCCGGATGCGGCGCAGCCATGACCTGCGCAGTGCGGGATCGTCGAACTTGGCGAGGATCAGGGCGTCCTTGACGGGGATGTGGCGCTGGTAGTGGAAGCGGTTGGCGATCCAGCGGCGCAGCTCGGCGGGGGTCAACTCGCCTTGGTGCATGCGGATGTTGAAGGGATGCCGGTCGTGGTAGCGCTCCTCGGCGACGGCGCGCAGCCGCTCGGTGAACTCATCGGTTCCCCAAGGGGCCGCGGCGCCGTCGCCGCGCACGGAAGTCGCGGTCACGGTGTACTCACCGAGGGTTAGGCGCGGTCGCCGAGGGCGTAGGCGGTGACCTCCAGGGCGGTCTCGACGACCAGATACCCCGGGGTCTCCCAGCCTCTTTCCTCCGATGTTTCCCGAATGGCCCGTTCCACGTAAGGGAGCTCGGGGATCGTTTCGTTCATGTGCGCATACCCGCTTTCCTGAGGGGTGGGGGGTGAGGAGCCCAGGCAGGTGCTGGCGTTCACATGCATGCATTGCGTTCATCGACACGTTCGACGATGCGATACAGAGTCTCCGCATGACGAGACCCGGTCAATGGTCCGGACCGAATAAGGTCGGATCCTTTTCTGGCCAATCTGTGAAGGTGCTGTGAGTCGGCGGACGAAAGCGACGTCAGGAATGCATCACGGCCCGTGATCGTTGACGATGGGAGTACCACCCGACGACTGAAGGATCGAGAGCTCGTGAGCAAGGTCCCCCCGATCATCCTGAACAACGGCGTCGAGATGCCCCAGCTGGGCTTCGGTGTCTGGCAGGTGCCGGACGGCGAGGCGGAGCGGGCCGTCGCCACCGCGCTGGAGGCCGGGTACCGCAGCATCGACACAGCGGCGATCTACGGCAACGAAGAGGGCACCGGAAAGGCGATCGCCGCCTCCGGCGTGGCCCGCGAGGACCTCTTCGTCACCACCAAGCTCTGGAACAACGACCAGGGGTACGACAGCACACTGCGCGCCTTCGACGCGTCCCTGGACAAGCTCGGCCTGGAGTACGTGGATCTGTACCTGATCCACTGGCCGGTGCCTGCCCGTGGCACGTTCGTCGACTCGTACAAGGCCTTCGAGAAGATCCACGCGGACGGCCGCGCCAAGGCCGTCGGAGTCTCCAACTTCCATCCGGAGCACCTGCGAACGCTGCTCGACGAGACGTCCGTCGTCCCCGCCGTCAACCAGATCGAGCTGCACCCGCACCTCCAGCAGCAGGCCGCACGGGAGTTCCACGCGGAGCAGGGCATCGCCACCGAGGCCTGGTCCCCGCTGGGCTCGGGCAAGGGCCTCCTGGAGGTCCCGGCGATCGTCGCCATCGCCCAGAAGCACGGCCGGACGCCGGCCCAGATCGTGCTGCGCTGGCACCTGCAGCTCGGCAACGTGGTGATCCCCAAGTCCGTGACCCCCTCGCGGATCAAGGAGAACATCGAGGTCTTCGACTTCAGCCTGGACGCCGAGGACATCGCGGCGATCAGCGCCCTGAACGAGGGCCGGCGCCTGGGTCCCGACCCGGCGACGTTCGGTACGCACTGACGGACCGGGTGCCGCGCTCCGGTTCCCGCCGGGGCGCGGCACGCACCGTGCGGTAGGCGCTGACGAGGATCAGCACGCATCCGAGCCACTGAGCGGGGCTCGGCCGTTCACCGAGGACCAGGGCGCCGAGCCCGACCGCGCCCACCGGCGTGAGCAGCAGCAGAACGGCGCCGACGTGGCTCGACAGCCTGGGTGAGTACACGGCCACCATCAGCCATCCGATCACCCCGCTGGTCAGGGCCGCGAGCGCGAGCCAGGCGAGGGCGTGCCAGGAGGGCGCGAGGTCGAGGACGCCCCAGACCGCGCCGAACAGCGCGGAGAAGACCGCCGAGGCGAACACCACCACGGTGTAGGCCGCGCGGATGTGCCCCCTGAACCCGCCGCGGCGCAGCAGGAACAGGAACCCGGAGTAGCACAGGGCCGCGAGGATGGCGTGGATCATGCCCGCGGCGGGGTCGCTGCCGCCGACACCGCTGTCCACCAGTCCGCCGGTGAGGACGACCCCCACCACCATGACGGGCAGCCAGAGCAGGAAGCGGCGTGCCACCCGCTCGCCGTCCACGGCCCAGGCGAGCAGGGGCACGAGGGCCACCTGCACATTGACCAGCACGGTGGACAGACCCGCGCCGACCTCGGCGATCGCCTGCGTCCACAGGACCATGTCCCCCGCGAACAGCGCCCCGCAGACGACGCCGTAGCCCACCTGGCGTCGCGACGGGAGCCCCTCGCGACGGTACTCGGGAACGACGAGAAGCAGCAGGAGCGGAAGCGCGAGCAGACAGCGGTAGACCGACGCCGTACCGGCCTCCGTGCCCGAGAGATCGAGGCAGACGGGCGACACGGAGAGCGCCACCGCTGCCGTGCCCTGCCCCCAACGCGGCCCGTGCGGCAGCACGTTGGCAGCACCGCTCGACGCCCGGGCGGTCACCGTCGTCGTGGCGGGACGCGGCACGGGACACTCCCCTCGACATGGATCGGAGCCAAGATCCAGCCGAGTACCCGCGCATCGGTCTCGCAACCGCAAGGTCAACTCTTCGGAAAACGGGGAGCAACGAAAGTGAAGCGAGGGCTTGACGCGGTCATGCGAACAGGGCCACATTGTGCGGCAACCCGGTAAGGAAAGTTTCCTAACAGAAGGGTCCCCCACAGTGCGCATTCGAACACTGACCCTCGCGGCGGCCGCCGGAGCCGCCCTCCTCGTCACCGCGGCGCTCCCGGCCGGCGCGTCGGGCACCTCCTCGAAGACCGCCAACCCCCGTTCCGTGCAGGAGGGTTCGGTCAGTGCGGCCGATCTGCTCGCCAAGGTGACGTCCTGTTCGCAGATATCGAACGGCAAGTACCGGACCGACGACGAGACCTCGGCCACCGTTCCCGTGTGCGGCAAGAACGGCGCGGTGTTCTGGAAGGCCGACATGGACGTCGACTGCGACGGACAGGTCACCGGCAAGTGCAACGGCGACACCGACCCCTGGTTCCAGGACGACACCGCCTTCCACCAGTCCGACGGCAAGCCGTTGCGCGCGGACTCGCTGCCGTACGTCGTCGTGCCCAGCTCCAGCAGCATCTGGAAGTACTCGAGCTCCGGCATCAAGGGCGGTGGCGTGGTCGCCGTCATCTACAACAACAAGGTCGAGTACGCGGTGGTCGGTGACACGGGTCCCACGAAGATCATCGGCGAGGCCTCGTACGCCACGGCCAAGTCCCTGGGGATCGACCCGGACCCGGAGACGGGCGGTACGGACTCCGGCGTGACCTACATCCTGTTCAAGAACTCGCAGGTGTCGCCGATCGAGAGCCACAGCAAGGCTGTGTCGCTGGGCGACTCGCTGGCCAAGCAGTTCATCCAGAACAACTGAGTGCCGCAGGGGATTCGGCGCGGCGCTGGTCCGATGCCGCGCCGAACTCCCGTACCGGGCAGTCTAGTTGGGCTGCCCGATAGGCCGTACGGTCACGCTGTTGATGTCGACTCCGACCGGCTGGCGAATGGCCCAGACAATGGACTCGGCGAGCTGGTCGGCGGTGAGCAGGTGCCCGGGCGGAAGGCTGCCGTAGCTGTCCCAGAACGGGGTCTCCACACGCCCGGGCGACACCAGGGTCACACCGACCCCGAACTCGGTGACCTCGCGCCGTGCGTTCTCGGCGAGCCCGGTCACGGCCCACTTGGTCGCCCCGTAGAGATTGCCCGGAGTGAAGACGTGCCCCGCGACGCTGCCGATCAGCACGATCCGCCCCTTGGTCTCCTTCAACGCCCCGATGGACGCCCTGATGAGAAGCGCCGGCCCCAGCACGTTGGTCAGCACCATGTCCGGCCATCCGGCGGGGTCGCCCGCGGCGACGGTGTCGTGCGTGGCGAAGCCTGCGTTGGCGACGACGGTGTCGAGCCGCCCGAACTCCTTCACGGTCGCGTCCACCGCGGCCTGCACCTGGTCGTACTCGGCGGCGTTGCCGACGAGCGTCAACAACTCCTCGGGGCGGCCCAGTTCCTCGGCGAAGGCGCGCAGCCGCTCCTCCCCGCGCCCGGTGACGGCCACCCGGTGACCCGCGTCGAGCAGACGCCGGGCCACCGCCGCCCCGATTCCGCTGCCGCCGCCGGTGATGAGCGCGACGCGAGAGTCGCTCATGATTACCCCCAAGTGTTAGGTGAACGCCAGGAGTTCATCACTTGGAGCGCTCTCGAAGTCAACCGCCCGGGCAGCCCGCAGCGGCCCCGCGGCGGGTCACTCGGGCTTCTCCGCCGTGTACACCGTCTGCGCCGTCAGCACGAACACGTCGGGGCGGTGGTGCACGCTCGCCTTGTCGCCCGGGTCGAGCAGCCGGTCGAGAGTGGCGACGTCGTCTGCGTCGAGGGCCTCGGCGAGGGAGTCGCGCAGGCGCCCGAGGTAGGACACCAGGTAGGCGCGGGCCTCGTCCGAGAGGGGCGCCGGGAGGTCGAGCAGGAAGGAGCGGGTCCCGGTGTGGCGCAGGCCCGCCGAGGTCAGCAGTGCCGGCCAGTCCTCGATCTCGGCGACCACCCCGGGCAGCGCGGCCCGCATCTCGTTGAACCACATGTCCTCGGCCGCGCCGATGCGGGACTGCAGGCCCGGACGCCCGATGCCGATGTCGCGCGGAAGGAAGCGTGTGGGCAGGCCGCCCTCCAGGAGCGCGAGGGTGCCGCCCGGGGCCAGGCGCTGCGCGAACGCGACGAGGGCCGCCCGCTGGTCGCCGAGGTGGTGCAGGCTCCTGCTCGCCCACAGCAGGTCGACGGGGTACTCCAAGTCGGCGAGCCCGGCCGGGAGTTCGGCTTCCAGGGTGCTGAAACGGTCGGCGACCCCGAGCCGGTCCGCGCGCTCCGCGGCCCGCTCCAGAAGGGGCCCCGAGGCGTCGGCGGCGACGACCCGCGCGCCCGGGAACGCGTCGGCGAGGGCGCAGGACACGACGCCGGGCCCGCTGCCGGCGTCGACGATCAGGCCCGGCTCCGGCTGGTGGGTGCGCAGCCAGGCCGTGACCTGCGCTTGCATCGGCGCGAAGAGCTCCGCCTGTGCCTCCAGGAGCGGAGCCATCACGGCCCAGTCGACGTCGGCGTGATCGTGGGAGCGGGAGTGGTTGTGCTGGTTGTCGTGGTGGTGTGCCATGTCTGCGAGCCTCTCGTCCGGGTCGCTGACAGAGTGCGCCGCCGCACCGGGGAACGGCCACTTCTGTTGCCGGGACGGCAAAACGGGTGACCCGAAATTGAGGTGCGACCGCGCGGGCGGTGTCTCAGGATGGCCCGATGGACGACGACGTGGTGGAGCGGTTCCTCGAGGACGGATTCGTGAAGATCGAGGGCGCCTTCCCGCCGCGTGTCGCCGAGGACTGCGCCCGGCTGCTGTGGCGGGAGACGGGGTACGACCCCGAGGACCCCGGCACCTGGAAGGACCCGGTGTACCGGGTGCCCGGCATGGCACAGGGCCCGTTCGCCGCCGCAGCCAACTCCCCCGTGCTGCATGAGGCGTTCGACCTGCTGGTGGGCGAGGGCCGCTGGGAGCCGCGGTACTCCCTCGGCACGTTTCCGCTGCGCTTCCCGCACGAGGAGGAGCCGGACGACGCGGGCTGGCACATCGAGGGAAGCTATCTGCCGCCCGGCGCCACCTGGTACTTCACGAACCTCCGGTCGAAGGAGCGCGCCCTGCTCATGCTGTTCCTCTTCACCGAGGTGGGCCCCGAGGACGCCCCGACCCGCATCCGGGCGGGCTCGCACCTGGACGTGCCACCGCTTCTGGAGCCCTACGGCGAGGACGGTGTCTCGGGGCTGGACATCGCTCCCCGGCTGGTCGAGGCCTCGGCCCACCGGCCGCTCGCGTACGCCACCGGCCGGCCCGGCGACGTGTACCTCTGCCACCCGTTTCTGGTGCACGCCGCCCAGCCGCACCACGGGACGCGGCCGCGGTTCATGGCGCAGCCGCCGCTGCTCCCGGCGGTGCCCTACGAGCTGGAGCGGTCCGACGGGGACTACTCGGCGGTGGAGTTCGCGATCCGCCGGGGTCTGGCCCAGAAGGCCTGACCCCGGCGGATCACTTCACGGGTTCACTTCATCGGTGACAGCGCACCGCAGCGCATTACAGCGCCGGGTACGCGTTCTTCATGAGCTCCTGGAACTGGGCGGAGAACCAGTGCCCGGAGAGCGGAGCGTTGGGCAGCGCCCCGGACATGCTGTTGCCGTTGCGGGGGTTGCCCGTGTACGTCGGGTCGCACATCCGGTCGAAGCCCTTGCCCTCGTCGTTCGAGATGGCCGAGCTGGAGCCGTCGGACTCACCCGGGGGCTTCATCCACACGTACGCGTCGATGCCCGCCGCGGGTGCGGCCTGCGGACGCTCACCGAGGCCCGCCCCGGACTGGTTGCACCAGTTGCCGACGTGGATACGGCGGTCGTAGCGGCCCCCGTTGACGTAGGTGTCCACGCTGGTCGTGGCACCGGGGCCGGTGGGACGTGCGGTGCCGCCCCAGCCGTTGCGGGAGGTGTCGATCAGCATGCCGATGCCGGAGTTGAAGCCGACCGAGACGAGCTGGTTGCGGAAGGCCTGGGCGTACGACAGCTCGTCGACGTAGCGGTTCCAGTCGATCCACTTGGACTCGCGGACGGACTTGCCCGCCACCGAGTCGTTGATGGTGAAGTTGTTCTCCTTCAGGGCGCTGTAGTTGGCGGTGTTGGTGATGAAGCCGTGCACGTCGTTCACGGTCGCGCCCTCGGCGGTGGCCGCCTGCTTCATGATGGTCGCGGAGGGGCCGAAGTTGTCGTCCCAGCCCAGCCAGCCGTGGTGTCCGGCGTCGATGTAGTTGTAGACGTTGGGAATCGCGCCGAGCTTGTGCAGCGCGTAGCCGACGCCCTTCACGTAGTTGCCGTTGGCGAGCATCGTGTCGCACGCCGGGGTGGCGGTGGCCTTGCCGCCGGTGTTGGTGACGAGGTTCGGCAGCGAGTCGATCTCGACGGTGGTGACGATGCGCAGACCCGCGTACTTGGAGTCGGCGAGGATCGCCGCGATCGGGTCGATGAACTGCGTCTTGTACTTGTCGATCTCCGTCGGGCCGAGCTCACCGTTGGAGGCGAGGGCCGAGCAGTCGCGTCCGGGCAGGTCGTAGATGACCAGCTGGACGACCTCTGCGTTGCTGCCCTTCTGGGCGAGGGCCGCGTCGAGGTGGGCGCGCAGGCCCATGCTGCTGCTCGTGCCGTTGATGGCGGCGATGCGGTCGAGCCAGACACCGGTGGGCTGGCTGGAGATGCGGCTGCCGCCGGTCTCGGCGTCGGCGTGCGCCTTCCACTCGGGGTTCACGTACACCTTGGCGCCGGCGTACGGGTTGTCGACCTTGGTTCCGGTGGGCGGGTCCGTGGGGGGATCGGTCGGAGGATCGGTGGGACCGCCGCCGTCCACGTTGCAGGTCACGCCGTCCAGGGTGAAGGTCGTCGGCACCGCGTTGGTACCGCTGTAGGAGCCGTTGAACCCGAAGCTGACCGAACCGCCGCTCGCCAGCGAGCTGTTGTAGGTCTCATTGGCCGCGGTGACGGCCGTACCGCTCTGAGTGATCTTCGCGTTCCAGCCGGAGGTGACCTTCTGGTTTCCGGCGTAGGACCACTTCACCGCCCAACTGCTCTTGGCAGCACTGTTGTTGGTCACGGTGACGGCGGTGGTGAAGCCGGTGTCCCACTGGTTCTGCACCTTGTAGTCCACGGTGCAGGCGGGGGCCGCTGCCACCCCGGCGTCCGAGGGCGCGACGACGGCGGCCGCGGTCCCGGAGGCCCCGGCGACCAGCGCCAAGGCAGCGAGTATCGCTGTTCTGGTACGACTCATGAGTGCGGGTTTCCTTGTCCTTTGCGGGAGTTGTCCTTTGCGAGTGGTGCCCTTGCGGGAGTTGCCTGGTGCGGGAGTTATCCGTTGAGGGCGCGCAGACGGTCACGCAGCCCGATGCCGTACGACGTGGGAGTGCCGTCGTAGTTCGAGATCAGGGACGGCCCGGAGGAGCAGTCCCAGGTGTTCCACGTCCAGCCGAGGTAGGAGAGGCCCCGGTCGTCGAACCACTTCATGACGGTGTCGACGAAGGCGTGGGAGCAGGTGTTCTCCCCGATCTCCCCGGCCACGAGCGGCACTTGGGCGGCCACCGGGGAGAGCGTCGAGTTCCAGCAGCTCTCGCTGGAGCAGGTGTTGAAGTTGTAGACGTGGTAGGCGGCGGCGAGATTGCCCGTCGGATCACTGGGCTTGTACGTCAGCCACTGGCTCAGGTCGTTGGAGTACGCGAGCCCGCCGGCCAGGACGACGTTCTTGGCGCCGGTGCCGCGTACCGCGTCGACCAGGTCCTGCATACCGGCGACCTCGTAGGAGATGCCGGGACAGGTCCCGCCGTCCCGCCAGCACTGCCACGCCTGGGTGGTCGTGGAGGTTGCCCGGTCCGGATAGGGCTCGTTGAACAGGTCGAACGCGACGGCCGGGTCACTCTTGAAGGTGCCGGCGACCGAGGACCAGAACGACGGACTGTACTGCGCGTCCGGCATCGGCTTCTGGCAGGTGGCGTGCACGTCGGAGCAGCCCGCCGAGTTGCCGGTGTACTGGCCGTAGGACCAGTGCAGTTCGACGATCGGCGTCATGCCGTGCGCCTCGACCTTCGCCACCAGGTCCTTGACGGCGGCGATGTAGTCGGCGCCCGCGTACTCGGGCTTGATGTTGGACAGCCCGAGCCAGCACTCCTCGTTCAGCGGGATGCGGACCGTGTTGGCCTTCCAGTCGGCGATCGCCTTGACGGCGGCGTCGTCGACCGGTCCGTCCCAGATGCCGCGGCCCTGGACGCACATGAACTCGCCGCCGGAGCGGTTGACACCGAGCAGGCGCCGACTGGCCCCGTTCGCGTCGACGAGCTTGTTCCCCGACACGTGCAGGGCCGGCGCCTTGCCGTCCGCCGGAGGATCGCTCGGCGGGGGCGTCGGTGACGGATCCGCGTCCACGTTGCAGGTGGTGCCGTTGAGCTTGAAGGAGGCCGGCGCCGTGTTGCTCCCCGACCAGGACGCGATGAATCCCGCGCTGACGGCGGCGCCCGTGCCCAGCGAGCCGTTCCAGCTCTCGTTGGACGCGGTCACGGTCGAACCGGACTGGGACCACTTGGCGTTCCAGCCCTGACTGACCTTCTGTCCGTCGGCGAAGCCGAAGGTCAGACTCCAACTGCTCAGCGCCGCCGTGTTGTTGGTGATCTTCACGGCACCCTGGAAGCCGGTGCCCCACTGGCTGGTGACGGAGTACTCCACCGTGCACGCGGGTGCGGCCCCTGAAGCCGTGACAACCGGAGCGACCACTGTGCCCACCAGGGCAGTCGCGGCGGCGCCGACAGTTAAGAAAAGTAAACGCGGGGGGTGTCGCATGAGCGACTCCTCACAGATCTGGCGCGTCGTGACGGACGCGTCGACTGATGGAATCGCTCCCACTGGTGCGAAGGAACGTAGCGCCAAGTGACAGTAAAGGACAGAGGAGTCGCTCGACTTTTCCTCGACACCTTCGTCGAATCTTTTCGACTCTTCAAACATCTTGACCCCTTGCACCCCCCTCCTCAATATGGGAGCGCTCCCACTGGTTCAAGGCTTGTTGCTCCTCCCCCCAATTTCCGAGCCGCAAGGAGAAACCAGCACATGCACTCCAGACGGAGAGGCCGTACTGTGCGGCGGCTGTGGACCGCCGTGGTGGCAGCCCTCGCCCTGCCGCTGACGACGCTCGCGACCGGTTCGACTCCCGCCCAGGCCGCGGGAGTTCAATGCAGCGTCGACTACAAGACCAACGACTGGGGCTCCGGCTTCACCGCCGACCTGACCCTCACCAACCGGGGTACCGACGCCATCAACGGCTGGACCCTGACGTACGCCTACGGGGGCAACCAGACCCTCAGCAACGGCTGGAACGGCACCTGGTCCCAGTCCGGCAAGACGGTCACGGCGAAGAACGCCGGCTGGAACGGAACGATCGCCGCCGGGGCCGCCGTCACCACCGGCGCACAGTTCACGTACAGCGGCACCAACACCGCACCCACGTCCTTCGCGATCAACGGCACCAGCTGCACCGGAGCGCACCAGCCGCCGATCACCGTGCTGACCAGCCCCACCGCGGGCGCCGTCTACACGCAGGGGGACGCGGTACCGCTCGCCGCGACCGCCGCCGCTGCCGACAACGCGACCATCAGCAAGGTCGAGTTCTACGACGACACCACGCTGCTGGGCACCGACACCAGCTCGCCGTACACGCTCTCGGCCTCCGGCTTGACCGTGGGCAGTCATTCCCTGGTGGCGAAGGCGTACGACAGCCTGGGCGCGTCGGCCGACTCCACGCCGGTCGGCATCACGGTCGCCTCGGGTCCCGCGGTGGTCGCCTCGCCCACCCAACTGGGCGTCCAGCAGGGCAAGACGGGCACCTTCGACGTGAAGCTGTCGACGCAGCCCTCGGCGAACGTCACCGTCAGCACCGCCCGGACGGACGGCAACACGGGCCTCTCCGTGAGCGGCGGATCGTCGCTCACGTTCACGCCGTCCAACTGGAACACGGCGCAGAAGGTGACCATCACGGCCGACGCCACCGGCACCGGGGCGGCGACCTTCACGGCGTCCGCGACCGGCCAGGCCAAGGCCACCGTCACGGTGACGGAGCTGGCCGCGTCGAAGGCGTACGACGCACGTTTCCTGGACCTCTACGGCAAGATCACCAACCCGGCGAACGGCTACTTCTCCCCCGAGGGCATTCCGTACCACTCGGTGGAGACGCTGATCGTCGAGGCGCCGGACCAGGGCCATGAGACGACGTCAGAGGCGTACAGCTATCTGATCTGGCTGCAGGCGATGTACGGGAAGGTCACCGGCGACTGGTCCAAGTTCAACGCCGCGTGGACGACCATGGAAAAGTACATGATCCCCACGCACGCCGACCAGCCGACGAACTCCTTCTACAACGCCTCGAAACCGGCGACGTACGCACCCGAGCTGGACACCCCGAACGAGTACCCGGCCAAGCTCGACACCGGTGTCTCGGTCGGCTCGGACCCGATCGCCGGCGAGCTGAAGAGCGCGTACGGCACCGACGACGTGTACGGCATGCACTGGCTGCAGGACGTCGACAACACCTACGGCTACGGCAACGAACCGGGCAAGTGCGAGGCGGGGCCGACCGCCACCGGGCCGTCGTACATCAACACCTTCCAGCGCGGCGCCCAGGAGTCCGTCTGGGAGACGGTCCCGCAGCCCACCTGTGACGCCTTCAAGTACGGCGGCACCAACGGCTACCTGGACCTCTTCACCGGCGACTCCTCGTACGCCAAGCAGTGGAAGTACACCGACGCGCCGGACGCCGACGCGCGGGCCGTGCAGGCCGCCTACTGGGCCGATGTGTGGGCCAAGGGGCAGGGCAAGGGCAGTGACGTCTCCACGACCGTCGGCAAGGCCGCGAAGATGGGCGACTACCTGCGCTACTCCATGTACGACAAGTACTTCAAGAAGATCGGCAACTGCGTCGGACCGTCGACCTGCGCGGCCGGCACCGGCAAGGACGCCTCGTCCTACCTGCTGTCCTGGTACTACGCGTGGGGCGGCGCCACCGACACCTCGGCGGGCTGGGCCTGGCGCATCGGCTCCAGCCATGTGCACGGCGGCTACCAGAACCCCCTGGCCGCCTACGCGCTCAGCTCGTACGCCGATCTGAAGCCCAAGTCGGCGACAGGCGCGGCCGACTGGAACACCTCGCTCACCCGGCAGCTGGAGTTCTACCGCTGGCTGCAGTCGAACGAGGGCGCCATCGCGGGCGGCGCGACCAACAGCTGGGCGGGCCGCTACGCGACTCCTCCGGCCGGGACGCCGACTTTCTACGGCATGTACTACGACCAGCAGCCCGTGTACCACGACCCGCCGTCCAACCAGTGGTTCGGCTTCCAGGCGTGGTCCATGGAACGCGTCGCCGAGTACTACCAGCAGACCGGGAACGCGAGCGCCAAGGCGGTGCTCGACAAGTGGGTCTCCTGGGCGCTGTCCAAGACCACGATCAACCCGGACGGCACCTACCAGATTCCGTCCACCCTTCAGTGGTCGGGTACGCCCGACACCTGGAACGCCTCAAGTCCCGGCGCCAACAGCGGACTTCACGTCACCGTCGCCGACTACACCAATGACGTGGGCGTGGCGGCCGCCTACGCCAAGACCCTGTCGTACTACGCCGCCAAGTCCGGCAACACCCAGGCGAAGACGACGGCGAAGGCACTGCTCGACGGCATGTGGGGCAACTACCAGGACGGCCTCGGTGTGGCCGTCCCGGAGACCCGCGCCGACTACAACCGCTTCGACGACACGGTGTACGTGCCCAGCGGCTGGAGCGGCAAGATGCCGAACGGCGACACGGTCAACTCCTCCTCGACCTTCACCTCGCTCAGGTCCTTCTACAAGAACGACCCGGCGTGGTCGAAGATCCAGAGCTATCTCGCGGGCGGCGCCGCGCCCTCGTTCACGTACCACCGGTTCTGGGCCCAGGCGGACATTGCCCTCGCCATGGGTTCGTACGCGGAGCTCCTCGAATAAGTCCCCGCTAAGGCTCCGCGTACCTGGCCCTGTCGACCTCGTGTCGGCAGGGCTCGGGCCGGGCGGTCCCCACCCGCACGGGGGGCCGCCCGGCCGTCGCGCCTTTCCACCCCCCTTCAGGAGAGGACCCCCCGTGCGAAGAACCCGCATCCTCACAGCCGTGCTCGCCCTCGCGGCCGGCCTCCTCGCGGGCACACCACCCGCGCTGGCCGCGAGCCCCGCCCCTCGGACGACGCTCGCCGCGGACACGTACACCTGGAAGAACGCGCGCATCGACGGCGGCGGCTTCGTCCCCGGCATCGTCTTCAACCGGTCCGAGAAGAACCTCGCCTACGCCCGCACCGACATCGGCGGCGCCTATCGCTGGCAGGAGTCGTCGAAGACCTGGACGCCGCTGCTCGACTCGGTCGGCTGGGACGACTGGGGCCACACCGGTGTCGTCAGCCTCGCCTCCGACTCCGTCGACCCGAACAAGGTGTACGCGGCCGTCGGCACGTACACGAACAGCTGGGATCCCGGCAACGGCGCCGTGCTCAGGTCCTCCGACCGGGGCGCGAGCTGGCAGAAGGCGGACCTGCCCTACAAGCTGGGCGGGAACATGCCCGGCCGCGGTATGGGCGAGCGGCTCGCGATCGACCCGAACAAGAACAGCGTGCTGTACCTGGGCGCGCCAAGCGGCAAGGGCCTGTGGCGCTCGACGGACTCGGGCGCGAGCTGGTCCCAGGTCACCGACTTCCCCAACGTCGGCAACTACGTGCAGGATGCGACGGACACGAGCGGCTACGCCTCCGACAACCAGGGCATCGTCTGGGTCACCTTCGACGAGTCGACGGGCTCGTCCGGCAGCGCGACGAAGACGGTCTACGTGGGCGTCGCCGACAAGGACAACTCGGTCTACCGCTCGACGGACGCGGGCGCGACCTGGACCCGGCTGGCCGGTCAGCCGACCGGCTATCTGGCCCACAAGGGCGTGCTGGACGCCAAGAACGGCTATCTCTACCTCGCCTACAGCGACAAGGGCGGCCCGTACGACGGCGGCAAGGGCCAACTGTGGCGCTACGCGACGGCGACGGGCACCTGGACGAACATCAGCCCGGTCGCGGAGGCCGACACCTACTACGGCTTCAGCGGGCTGACCGTCGACCGGCAGCATCCGGGCACGGTGATGGCGACGGCGTACAGCTCCTGGTGGCCGGACACGCAGATCTTCCGTACGACGGACAGCGGCTCCACCTGGACGAAGGCCTGGGACTACACCTCGTACCCGACCCGCGCGAACCGCTACACGATGGATGTCTCCTCCTCGCCGTGGCTGAGCTGGGGCGCCAACCCCTCGCCGCCCGAACAGAGCCCCAAACTCGGCTGGATGACCGAGGCGTTGGAGATCGACCCGTTCAACTCCGCGCGGATGATGTACGGGACGGGGGCGACGCTCTACGGCACGGAGAACCTCACCAACTGGGACAGCGGGAGCCAGTTCACCATCAAGCCGATGGTGCAGGGGCTGGAGGAGACGTCCGTGCAGGACCTGGCCGCTCCCCCGTCGGGCGGGGCGCAGCTCTTCAGCGGCCTGGGCGACATCGGCGGCTTCCGCCACACGGATCTGACCAAGGTCCCCTCGATGATGTTCACTTCACCGAACTTCACGACGACCACGAGCCTGGACTTCGCCGAGACGAACACGAACACCGTGGTGCGGGTCGGCAACCTGGACTCGGGTCCGCACATCGCGTTCTCGACGGACAACGGCGCCAACTGGTTCGCGGGTACGGACCCTTCGGGTGTCAGCGGCGGCGGTACGGTCGCGGCGGCCTCCGACGGCAGCCGGTTCGTGTGGAGCCCGGCGGGCACGGGCGTGCAGTACGCGACCGGGTTCGGTACGTCGTGGTCGGCGTCGAGCGGGATCCCGGCCGGGGCGCGCGTCGAGTCGGACCGGGTCGACCCGAAGACCTTCTACGGCTTCAAGTCCGGTAAGTTCTACGTGAGTTCGGACGGCGGAGCCACCTTCACGGCGTCCGCCGCGAGCGGCCTGCCGAGCGGTGACAGCGTGCGCTTCAAGGCGCTGCCCGGCACGAAGGGCGACGTCTGGCTGGCCGGTGGGGCCACGGACGGGGCATACGGGCTGTGGCACTCGACGGACGGCGGCACGAGCTTCACCAAGCTGTCGAACGTCGGCCAGGCCGACACCATCGGCTTCGGCAAGGCGGCCACGGGCGCGTCGTACCAGACGCTCTACACCAGCGCCAGGATCGGCGGCGTCCGCGGTATCTTCCGCTCCACCGACAAGGGCGCGAGCTGGACCCGCATCAACGACGACGCCCACCAGTGGGGTTTCACCGGCGAGGCGATCACCGGTGACCCCCGGGTCTACGGGCGGGTGTACGTCTCGACGAACGGGCGGGGGGTCGTCTACGGCGACTCCTCCGACACCGGCGGCGGGGGCGGGGGCGGCACGGACCCGACTCCCACCCCGACGGGCGCCTGCACGGTGACGTACAAGGTCACCAACCAGTGGTCGGGCGGCTTCCAGGCGGACGTGTCCCTCGCCAACACGGGGACGAGCGCCTGGTCCGGCTGGTCGCTCGGCTGGTCCTTCGCGGACGGCCAGAAGATCACCCAGCTGTGGAACGCCGACTACACGCAGTCGGGTACGGCGGTGACCGCGAAGAACGTGAACTGGAACGCGAACGTGGCGACGGGCTCGTCGGTGAGCTTCGGGTTCACGGGCAGCTGGTCGGGTTCGAACACGAAACCGACCACCTTCAAACTGGGCGACCAGACCTGCACGGTGACCTGACCGTCCTTCCCCAGGGGGCGCGTACCGACGCCGGTACGCGCCCCTTTCCCGCGTTCACCCAAGAGAGGCGTATCTCGTTCTCGACATATGCTCGGCACGCTGCCACACTGCCGACATGGCCTCAATTCGCTTGACCAGCACCACACTTGACGTGATCAAGGTGCTGCTGGCCTCCACCCCCGACAACCCGGCCTGGGGTCTGCGCATCTGCCAGGAGGCGGGACTGGGCTCGGGAACCGTGTACCCGATCCTCGAACGGCTCCTCAAAGCCGGCTGGATCACCAGCCGACGCGAGGACGGCGAGCACCCCGGCCGGCCCGCTCGCACGTACTACGACCTGACCGGGGCGGGCCGGATCAACGCCAACTCCGCCCTGGAGGCGCGCGCCGCGCGATACCCCGGGTTCCTCGGCATCGCTCCACAGGGAGGCTGACCATGCCTGCGCTGGCCCTCCTTTCAGCCGCGTTCGTTGTCGGAATCGAGCAGACCGTGCAGTGGAAGTACGGCGCCGCGGGGATCGTGGGTCTCCTGCTCCTGACGATCGGGATCAGGATGAAGGGGGACACGAGTCTCCTGGAAACGCTGGGCGTACCCTCCCGCACGGCGGGCGTCGCCGGGAGGATCGCCGGTCGACGGCGCGCCCACTACGTCGAGGAATGGGCCTCCGTCCTCGCCGGAGACCCGGAACACGGAGTGACGCTCTCCCCGGTCCGGCAGCTGCGCTTTGCGCTGGGGTTCGTTCGCGCCGCCGTACGTATGCGCCTCAGTGACATCCTCGGCGGTTTCTGGAAACCGATCGACTGGACGATCTCGACCAAGCAGCGGTCGAACGTCTTCGTCGCCTCCGGTGTCGGCCTCCAAGTGGTCGCGATCAGCATGCACGACGGCCTCTACGCGCTGTGCACCGACGGCCTCGAATGGACCGCCGCCGGTGGGATCGTCCTGTACAACGCGATCGGCTGGCTGCGCCGGGTACGAGGTATCGAACTCGCGGCGGTGGACCGGCCGGACACCGAGGACGAGTGAACGCCCAACAGCGGTGGGAGCGGCCCTACTTGGCCGCTCCCACCTGTCCGGCCAGAGGGCGCCCTACGGCGTGTACACCGCCGGTCGCGGCGCAGTCGCCATCCCGTCGCCGATGAAGAAGCTCGGGTGCGGCGGCTGGTTGTAGGCGGTGTTCTGCCAGGCCAGGGCCGTGCGGTACTGGGTGTCGTGGAGCAGTGTGGTGATCTTCGTGTTCGTCTCGTACGGCGTGGAGTAGATCCTGAGCGCCGTGTTGTCGGTCGTCGGCCAGACGACCTCCTCGCGCCAGTCGCCGAGGATGTCGCCGGACAGGGACGGCGTCGCCTTGGTGCTGTTGTTGGAGTGGACCGAGGAGCCCGTCAGCAGGCGGGTGTCGCCGGACGTGCCGTACTTGTCGATGTGGGTGCCGTCGAGGAGTTCGCGGACCGGGTCGCCGTCCCACCAGGACAGGAAGTTGATGCTGCCCGGCTTGCGGCTCGCCACCACCGTGCCCTTCGGATTGCGGACGCCGTCCGCGTGGGAGGACCAGGACTCGGCGCCCGCGCTGCCGGCCCACACGTCGCCGGACACTCCGCGCCCGTTGTCGCCGTTGGCGGGCGTGGACCACAGGATCTGCCCGGTGCGCGCGTCGGCCATCCAGGAGGACGGCTTGGAGGAGTCCTCGTCGACCTTGAACTCCTCCAGGCCCGCCCGGGAGGGGTCGAGGTCGCCGACGTGCATGGCGTCGCCGTGCCCGTTCTTCGTGGTCCACAGCCCCGAGCCGTTGTCGTCCACGGCCATCGAGCCGTACACGATCTCGTCCTTGCCGTCGCCGTCGACATCGGCCATCGACAACTGGTGGTCGCCCTGGCCGTCGTACCCCTTGCCGCTGTTCGTCGAGGAGTTGGTGTCGAACGTCCAGCGCCGGGTGAAGGCGCCGCCCCGCCAGTCCCACGCGGCGATCACGGTGCGCGTGTAGTAGCCGCGCGCCATGATCAGCGAGGGCCTTGCGCCGTCCAGGTAGGCGGTCCCGGCGAGGAACCGGTCGACTCGGTTGCCGTAGGAGTCGCCCCAGGACGAGACGGTGCCGCGGGCCGGGACGTAGTCGACGGTGCCCATCGCCTTGCCCGTCTGACCGTTGAACATGGTCAGGTACTCGGGTCCGGAGAGGACGTAGCCGCTGGAATTGCGGTAGTCGGCCGCGGAGTTGCCGATCACCGTGCCCTGGCCGTCCTTCGTGCCGTCGGCCGTCTTCATGGCGACCTCGGCCTTGCCGTCGCCGTCGTAGTCGTAGACCTGGAACTGCGTGTAATGCGCGCCCGAGCGGATGTTGCGGCCCAGGTCGATGCGCCACAGGCGGGTGCCGTCGAGCTTGACGCCGTCGAGGACCGTGTTGCCGGTGTAGCCGGACTGGGAGTTGTCCTTGGCGTTGGTGGGCTGCCACTTGAGGACGAAGTCGAGCTGTCCGTCGCCGTCGAGGTCGGCGACCGAGGCGTCGTTGGCCTCGTAGGTGTACGCGACGCCGTCGGGGGTCGTGCCGCCCGCGGGCGGGGTGATCGGCACGTCCTTGTAGCCGCTGCGGAACTGGATCGCGTGCACCGAGTCGCCCTGCTCGGTGCCGTTCACGATCGCGCGGACCGTGTAGTCGGCCGAGTTGGGCGCACCGGAGTGGAAGTAGTTGGTGGAACCGGTGACCGGGACCGAGTTGACCTTCGTACCGGCGCGGTAGACGTTGAAGGAGACATCGCTCGGGTCGGTGCCGAGCCAGCGCCAGCTGATCAGGTTGCCGCTGTCGGTGTGGACGCTGACGACGCCCCGGTCGAGCTTCTCGACCTGCCGGGCGGTGGCGGCCTCGGCCGTGCCGGTGCCGGCGAGCGTGGTGAGGCCGGCGGCGACGAGGGCCGCGGCGGCGGTCATCGCCGAGAGGACGGCCCGGCGTCTGCGGCGTTGGTGCGGATGCGGGTGCTGCACGTGACGTACCTCCTGAGAGGACGGACGGGTTCCGCTCCCTCAGTCGCCGCCGCTCGCACGGGAGTTGCCGTATCTTTCGGCCAGTTCTGCCACCGTGGCGGCGATCATCGAGCGCAGCCCGGCCGGTTCGAGGACCTCGACGGCCGCGCCCAGGCCGAGGAACTCGCCGTGGGCGCGCTCGACGGACTCGATGGGCACCCTGGCCACGGTCCAGCCCTCCTCGTCCGCATGTCCGTCGACCCGCACCGCCCTGGGCAGCGTCGTCCCGGGCGCCAGCCTGACCAGGGCCTCGCCGCGGTACAGCCGGTCATGGAAGTCGCGCTGGTACCGCGTCCAGTACGCGGCCAGGTCGAAGTCGTCGGGGCGGGTGAACTCCTCGTCGGACGTGGCGAGTTCGAGGATCTGGTCGACGCGGAAGGTGCGCGGGCCGGGGCCCGCGACGACGTACCAGCGGCCGGCTTTCAGCACCAGTCCGTACGGTTCCAGACGGCGCTGCACGTCGGTGGGTTCGGCCCAGCGGCGGTACAGGACGTGCAGCACGCGGCTGTTCCAGACCGCGTCGGCCACCGCCGGGAGGTACGGCGCCTCGGCGGCCTCCGCGTACCAGCCGGGCGCGTCCAGGTGGAAGCGGCCGCTGACGCGGTCGGCGTGTTCGCGCAGCTCGCGCGGGAGGGCGGCGCGCACCTTCAGCTGGGCGGCGGCAAGAACCGAACCGAGGCCGAGCTCGGCTGCGGGGCCGGGGGCGCCCGCGAGGAAGAGGGCCTCGGCCTCGTCGGTGGTGAGGCCGGTCAGCCGGGTGCGGTAGCCGTCGAGCAGCCGATAGCCGCCCGCGTGACCGGCGTCCCCGTACAGCGGCACGCCCGCCGCGCCCAGCGCCTCGACATCCCGGTAGACCGTGCGCACCGAGACCTCCAGCTCCGCGGCGAGCTCGGCGGCGGTCATCCTGCCGCGGGTCTGGAGCAGGAGCAGGATCGAGACGAGTCGCGCTGATTTCACGTGTCCACCCTGCCAGACTTCACTGACAGAAGGTGTCAGTGAAGCGGGCCTAGCTTCCCCCTATGGCCTTCACCGAGAAACTGTTGACCGTGCCACCGCCCATCGTGGTGGCCGGCCGGCGCATCAAGCGCTACCACGTCACCGCGGACCCGGCGGGCATCGCGCCCGAGGTGGAGAAGGCGGCGTACGCGATGGTGCCCGAGCTGCTTCCGGAACCGGACGGCACCCCGCCCGCGACCTTCGTCGTGCTGCACCGCGGAGGCGACGACGGTGCCTACCTCAACGCGTACAGCTGGGTGTGGGACAACGTCCTGCACTTCCGGGGCGCGTCGGCGGGCCAGCCGGTGCTGGGCTGTCCGGACCGGGACCCCACCCACTTCATCGCCCCGGACCGCCCCTGGATCGGGTGTGTCTGGGAACTGCCGCCGATCCTGCACGAACGCGACGCCTGGGTGCGGCACATGCTCGCCCCCCACACACCCGACCTGGACGGATACATCGGGGACTCGCTCCCCGCCAAAACGACTGGAGACCGCACATGAGCACCGCGCACGACTTCGACTTCTTCCACGGCGAGTGGGACGTCCTTCACCGGCGCCTGGTGGACTTCCTGGACGCCGACAGCGGGTGGGAGGAGTTCCCGGCCACCAGCCGCTGCTGGAGCCTGTTCGACGGTGCCGCGAACATCGACGAACTCGACGTACCCGTTCAGGGGTGGAAGGGCCTGACCCTGCGCCTCTTCGACCGCGAGAGCGAGCAGTGGTCGCTGAACTGGTCCTCCAGCCGCAGCGGCAGGCTGTTCCCGCCGGTGGTGGGCCGATTCGTGGGCGCCGAGGGCGTGTTCCACGGCGACGACACCCACGACGGAAAGGACGTACGCGTGCGGTTCGTGTGGTCGGGGATCTCCGCCGGCACGGCCCGCTGGGAGCAGGCGTTCTCGGTGGACGGGGAGAAGACGTGGGTGACCAACTGGGTCATGGAGTTCACGCGGGCGGCTTCTGAAACGCCCTCAGCGTGAACTCCGGGTCCGGGCGCGGGACTTCCTGATCGGGCAGCGCTTCGAGCCGCACCGCGAACTGCTCGGTCAGCCGCTCGCCCGGGGGCAGCTGGGTGTACCAGCCGCGGCGCAGGTCCGCCGCCGTGCCGCGCGGGCTGCGCCCCTGGCCGTGGCCCCGGAAGCGGGCCTGTCCCACCGGGCTCAGCCCGTGCTCGACGGCGTACGCCTCGATGTGGTCGGCCCGGTCCTGCGCGGGGCGCCGCGGCCGCGGGGCGAGGACGGCGTCGATGTCGCTGCCGACGTCGTGGGCGGCGGCCTTGTCGACCGTGGTCACGTACACCCCGCCCGGGCGCAGCACCCGCGCGCACTCGGCGACCACGGCGCGGGCGTCGTCGGAGCCGTCCACCAGATGCAGCAGCCACACACTGGTCACGGCGTCGAACACCCCGTCGGCAAACGGCAGTCGACGGCTGTCGGCCAGCAGCACGGCGCCCGGCAGCCGGGCCGCGGCCATGTGCGCCATGGCGTAAGCGGCGTCCGCGCCGGTCACCCGCAGCCCGCCCCGCGCGGCCGCGAGCCGTCGGGTCACGATCCCGGTGCCGCAGGCGACGTCGAGCAGGCTCCGTGTTCCCTCGGGCACCAGGCCCAGCACCGCGTCCGCGGCCGCGGCGGCCCGGGGCTCACCGCCGCGCGTGGCGTCGTAGGCGTCGGCTTCCTTGTCGTAGTCGAGCATGCGGGTCAGCTTGCGCCGTGCCCCGGTGCCAGTTCCGCCACCCGGCGGGCGAGCTCGAAGTCGCGCTCGGTGACACCGCCGACGGTGTGTGTGTTCACCGTCAGGGAGACGGTGTTGTAGCCGAGGGTCAGGTCGGAGTGGTGGTCGAGTTCCTCCTGCACCTGGGCGATGTGCACGACCATCGCGGTCGCGGCGAAATGGGAGGCGAGGCGGTAGGAACCGGCGATCCGGTCCCCGTCCAGCGACCAGCCCGGCAGCTCCGCCAGCCGGTCCTCGATCTCCTTCTGCGACAGCGGTTGGACCGGCATGCCTCGCTCCTCTCACACGGCTCACACAAGGGGGACGCGTCTCACACTGCCACAATCCCCCGAAGTCGGCGCCGTACGCCCCCGGCGGCCGACCACTCCTGGAGGAACCATGGCCCGGCTGCCGCGCCGGCCGACCGATACGGTCGTCGTATGAGCACTCTCGCCTCCGAGGCCGCCTCCCTTCCCGCCGCCGCTCCCGGCAAGGGGGTCGGCCCGCTGCTGCGCGGCTGGCGCGAGCAGCGTCGCGTCAGCCAGCTGGAGCTGGCGCTGCGGGCCGGCTCGTCGGCCCGCCACATCAGTTTCATCGAGACGGGCCGCTCGCGCCCGAGCGAGGAGATGGTGCTGCGGCTGGCCGAGCACCTGGACGTGCCGGTCCGCGAGCGCAACGCGCTGCTCCTGGCTGCCGGTTACGCGCCTCACTATCCGGAGACCCCGCTCGACGACCCGTCGATGGACGCGCTGCGCCAGGGCATGGAGCGCCTGATCCAGGGCTACGAGCCCTACCCGGCGCTCGTGGTCGACGCCATGTACAACGTGCTCGCGGCCAATCGGGGCATCGCCATGCTCCTGGAGGGCATCCCGGAGTCCCTCCTGACATCCCCGCTGAACGCGATGCGCCTCACCCTGCACCCGGAGGGCCTCGCCCCGCGCATCCGCAACCACCGCGAATGGCGCGACCACCTCCTCGCGCAGATGGACCGCCAGATCGCCCTGCACCGCTCCGAGCCGCTGCGCGCGCTGTACGAGGAGGTCGCCGCGTATCCGGTCCCGGACCTCGACGCAGACGTCGAACTCACCGAGCCCGTCCCCTACTTCGCGCTCCCGATGCAGGTCGAGCACGAGGGCCGGGTCCTCTCCTTCATCTCGTCGATCTCCACCTTCAACACACCCATGGACGTGACGGTCGCGGAACTGGCCATCGAGACGTTCCTCCCGGCCGACCCCGCGACCGTCAAATACCTTCAGTCACTCGTGCCCTGACGGAACGATGGACATGTCACACTGCACGCATACTTCGGCGCGTGGGGAGGCGTGGCGTGAGTGAGCGGCGTGCCGCGCCCACCGTGGGGCAGGTGGTGCTCGGGAAGCGGCTGCAGGAGTTGCGGGAGACGGCCGGGCTGAGCCGGGACGAGGCGGCGCGGGTGCTGCGCGTGACCTCGGCGACCGTACGGCGGATGGAGACGGCCGACGTCGCGCTCAAGATCCCTTACGTGCAGATGCTGTTGAGCGCCTACGGCGTGCCCGAGGACGACGCGTCGGCGTTCGTGGCGCTCACCGAGGAGGCGAACCGGCCCGGCTGGTGGCAGCGGTTCCACGAGGTGCTGCCGGACTGGTTCAGCATGCACGTCAGCCTGGAGGGCGCGGCCCGCATGATCCGGTCGTACGAGCCGCACTTCGTGCCCGGGCTGCTGCAGACCGAGGAGTACGCGCGGGCGGTCCTGGAGGCCGGGACGGTCGGGGAGGCGGGCCCGGGGGCGGTCGAGGGACATGTGTCGCTGCGGATGGCCCGGCAGAAGCTGCTCTCGCGCGAACATCCCCCGCGTCTGTGGGTGGTCATGGACGAGACGGTGCTCAGGCGTCCGGTGAGCATCCGCGGCGCCGTCATGCGCGACCAGCTGGACCGGCTGCTGGAGGCCGCCGACAGCGACCACGTCACGCTCCAGGTCGCCGAGTACGCGCAGGGCCCGCACCCGGCGACGTACGCGCCCTTCTGCCTGTTCCGCTTCGCGGAGCCCGAACTGCCCGACATGGTCGTCAGCGAGTACCTGACCGGTGCGCTCTACCTCGACTCGCGCGCCGAGGTGGCCATGCACCTGGAAGTGCTCGACCACCTGACGGCCCGTGCCGCGTCCGCGCACGACACCAAGAAGATCCTCCGGAAGTACCGCGAGGACTGCCACGTCTAGGAGCATGTGCATGACCGAACGGGAAGCAGCGCCCGCCATCGACACCAGCCGGCCCCACCCCGCCCGGGTCTACGACTGGTGGCTGGGCGGCAAGGACAACTACCCCATCGACGAGGAGCTCGCGCGCCGGATCCTCGCCGTGGACGGCTCCGTGCTGCGCGGGGCGCGCGCCAACCGCCGGTTCATGCACCGTGCCGTCCGCACGGTCGCCGAGGCCGGGATCCGGCAGTTCCTGGACATCGGGACGGGCATCCCCACCGAACCCAACCTGCACCAGGTGGCGCAGGACGTCGCGCCCGAGTGCAAGGTCGTGTACGCGGACAACGACCCGATCGTCCTGCGGCACGCCCAGGCGCTGCTGCAGGGGTCCGCCGAGGGCCGCACCGACTATGTGCACGCCGACGTCCGCGACCCCGACACCATCCTGCGGCTGGCCGCCGAGTCCCTGGACTTCGCCGAGCCGGTCGCCCTGTCGCTGGTGGCGCTGACCCACTACCTGGACGACGGCGTCCACGACCTGCTCCGCACGTACGTCGACGTGCTCGCGCCCGGCAGCTACCTGATCCTGTCGCAGGTCACCGCGGACCTCAGCCCGGAGGCCATCGAGAAGGCCGCCGAGAACTTCCGGCGCAGCGGCACCCCCTTCCACCCCCGGTCGGTCACCGAGTTCACGCGCTTCTTCGACGGCCTGGAGCTGCTCGGGCCCGGCGTCATCCCCGTCTTCGGCTGGCGGCCGGAGCCGGTGGACGTGGCGGCCCAGCTGGAGGGCATCGTGCCCGTGTACGCGGGCGTGGCCCGCAAGGCCTGACCCGGACGGGTGCCGTGAACGGGTGCGCTCCCGCACCCGCCCGTAGGTTCGACCCACGGGCAAGCAAGGGAGCGCACCGTGGCCGACACCCCGGCACCCCCCAGCGAACCGGGCGCCGCCCTGCTCCGCGCCGGAAGGTTCTTCCGGCCCGGCACACCGGCGCCCGACCTGCACAGCATCGGCCTCACCGGCGGGCGCGAGGCGGACGCGTTCTACCGCGACCGCTGGAGCCACGACAAGGTCGTGAACTCCACGCACGGAGTGAACTGCACGGGCTCCTGCCGCTGGAAGGTGTACGTCAAGGACGGCATCATCACCTGGGAGACCCAGCAGACGGACTACCCGTCGGTGGGCCCCGATCGTCCCGAGTACGAGCCCCGCGGCTGCCCGCGCGGGGCGGCTTTCTCCTGGTACACGTACTCGCCGACCCGGGTCCGCTACCCGTACATCAGGGGCGTGCTCCTGGAGATGTACCGGGAGGCGCGCAACCGGCTCGGCGACCCGGTGCTCGCCTGGGCGGACCTGCAGAGCGACCCGGAGCGGCGGCGCCGCTACCAGCAGGCGCGCGGCAAGGGCGGACTGGTGCGGGCGAGCTGGGACGAGGCGGTCGAGATCGTCGCGGCGGCCCATGTCCACACCATCAAGGCGTACGGCCCCGACCGGATCGCGGGCTTCTCGCCCATCCCGGCGATGTCGATGGTGTCGCACGCCGCAGGGGCGCGCTTCCACTCGCTCATCGGCGCCCCGATGCTCTCCTTCTACGACTGGTACGCGGACCTTCCGGTCGCCTCACCGCAGGTCTTCGGCGACCAGACCGACGTGCCGGAGTCGGGCGACTGGTGGGACGCCGCGTATCTGATGATGTGGGGCTCCAACGTCCCGGTGACCCGCACCCCCGACGCGCACTGGATGGCCGAGGCCCGCTACCGCGGCCAGAAGGTCGTGGTCGTCGCCCCCGACTACGCCGACAACGCCAAGTTCGCCGACGAGTGGCTGCATCCGCACCCGGGCACGGACGGCGCGCTGGCCCTGGCGATGGGGCACGTGATCCTCAAGGAGTTCTTCGTCGACCGCGAGACCCCGTTCTTCGCGGACTACGTGCGCAGGTTCACCGACCTGCCGTTCCTGGTGACCCTCACAGAGCGGGACGGCGCGTACGTCCCGGCCAAGTTCCTGCGCGCCTCCGATCTCGGCCAGGGCGGCGAGGGCGCGGAGTGGAAGACGGTCGTGCTGGACTCCGCGACCGGCCGCCCGGTCGTCCCCAACGGCTCGCTGGGCTTCCGCTGGACCGAGTCGGGCAAGGGCAGGTGGAACCTCGAACTCGACGCCGTACAACCGCGGTTGAGCCTGTACGGCAGCGACGGCGCCGCCGGGGTGGAGGTGCTCCTGCCGCGCTTCGACACGGAGGGCGGGGAGCACGGGCAGGGGCGCGGCGACATCCTGCGACGTGGGGTTCCGGCGACGCGTCCGGGCGGGGCGGACGGCCCGCTGGTGACGACCGTCTTCGATCTGCTGCTCGCGCAGTACGGCGTGGGACGCGGCGGACTCCCGGGGCAGTGGCCCGCCTCCTACGACGACGCCGAGGCGCCCGGCACGCCCGCCTGGCAGCAGGTGCACACCTCCGTCCCCGCGGCCGCGTGCACGAAGATCGCCCGGGAGTTCGCGCGGACGGCGGAGAAGTCGCGGGGCCGCTGCATGATCCTGATGGGCGCCGGGACCAACCACTGGTTCCACTCCGAGACGATCTACCGCGCCTTCCTGGCCCTGCTTCAGCTCACCGGCTGCCAGGGCCGCAACGGCGGGGGCTGGGCGCACTACGTCGGGCAGGAGAAGTGCCGCCCGGTCACCGGCTGGGCGACGCTCGCGGGCGCCGGCGACTGGAGCCGGCCGCCACGGCAGATGATCGGCACCGCGTACTGGTTCCTCAACACCGACCAGTGGCGCTACGACCGCTTCGCCGCCGACGTGCTCGCCTCCCCGCTGGGCGAGGGCCGCTTCGCGGGCATGACGGGCGCGGACTGTCTGGCCCTGTCGGCGCGGACGGGGTGGATGCCGTCGTATCCGACGTTCGACCGCAACCCCCTGGACCTGGGCGAGGCGTTCGGCGACCCCGTCGCCAAGGTGGTGGCCGAACTCCGGGCGGGGACACTGAAGTTCGCGTGCGAGGACCCGGACGCACCGGAGAACTGGCCACGGGTGCTGACCCTGTGGCGGGCCAATCTGCTTGGCTCCTCGGCGAAGGGGGCGGAGTACTTCACCAAGCATCTCCTCGGCACCCACTCGTCGCTGCGCGCCGAGGAGGCGGAGCCCGAGGTGCGCCCGCGCGACGTGACCTGGCGGGAGGAGGCGCCCGAGGGCAAGCTCGACCTGCTGCTGTCGCTGGACTTCCGGCAGACCTCCTCGACGCTGCTGTCGGACGTCGTCCTGCCGGCCGCCACCTGGTACGAGAAGCACGATCTGTCGACCACGGACATGCACCCCTACGTGCACTCCTTCACCCCGGCCGTCGATCCGCCGTGGCAGGCACGCACCGACTTCGACACCTTCAAGGCGCTGGCCGAGCGGCTGAGCGAACTCGCCGTCGGGCACCTCGGGGTCCGCAAGGACCTCGTCGCCACCGCCCTGCAGCACGACACTCCGGGCGAGATCGCGCAGCCCGGCGGTGTCGTCCTGGACTGGAAGCGGGGCGACTGCGCGCCCGTGCCCGGCACAACGCTGCCGAACCTGACGGTGGTCGAGCGGGACTACACGGCGATCGGGGCGAAGTTCGCGGCGCTCGGTCCGCTGGTGGAAAAGCTCGGGCTGCCCGCCAAGGGGATCGCGCTGCGGCCCGACGTGGAGGTCGATTCCCTCCGTGAGCGCAACGGTGCGGTGCGCGGCGGTCCCGCCGACGGGCGTCCGGCGCTCGACACCGCGGTGAAGGCCGCCAACACCATCCTCGCCCTGTCGGGCACCACCAACGGGCGCCTGGCGACGCAGGGCTTCCGCACCCTGGAGGAGCGCACCGGGCAGGAGATGGCCCACCTGGCCGCCGAGCACGAGGGCAAGCTGGTCACGTACGCGGACACGCAGGCCGCGCCGGTGCCGGTGATCACCTCTCCGGAGTGGTCGGGCAGCGAGTCGGGCGGGCGCCGCTACACCGCGTTCACCCTCAACACCGAGCACCTCAAGCCCTGGCACACGCTCACCGGGCGCCAGCACTTCTTCCTCGACCACGACTGGATCCATGAACTGGGCGAGGCGCTGCCCGTCTACCGGCCGCCGCTCGACATGAACAGACTCTTCGGCGAACCGCGCCTCGGACCGGACGGGCAACGGGAGGTGACGGTCCGTTACCTGACCCCGCACAACAAGTGGTCCATCCACTCCGAGTACCAGGACAACCTGTTCATGCTCTCGCTGTCCCGCGGCGGGCAGAACATCTGGATGTCCCCCGAGGACGCGGACGCCATCAAGGTGAGGGACAACGACTGGATCGAGGCGGTCAACCGCAACGGCGTGGTGGTCGCCCGGGCGGTCGTCTCGCACCGGATGCCCGCGGGCACGGTCTACATGCACCACGCCCAGGAGCGCACGGTGAGCGTCCCGAAGGCGGAGACGACCGGAATGCGCGGCGGCATCCACAACTCGCTGACCCGGCTCATCCTCAAACCGTCCCATCTCATCGGCGGCTACGCCCAGTTGTCGTGGGCGTTCAACTACCTGGGCCCGACGGGCAACCAGCGCGACGAGGTGACGGTCATCCGCCGCCGCTCGCAGGAGGTGGAGTACTGATGCGCCCGATGGCCCAGATCGCCATGGTCATGAACCTCGACAAATGCATCGGCTGCCATACCTGTTCGGTGACCTGCAAGCAGGCGTGGACCAACCGCAGCGGCATGGAGTACGTCTGGTTCAACAACGTCGAGACCCGGCCCGGCCAGGGCTATCCGCGCCGCTACGAGGACCAGGAGAAATGGCGCGGCGGCTGGGAGCTGAACAAGCGGGGTGCCCTGAAGCTCAAGGGCGGCGGGCGCTTCCGCAAGCTCGCCGGGATCTTCTCCAACCCCGAGCTGCCGGAGATCAAGGACTACTACGAGCCCTGGACGTACGACTACAAGAACCTCACCGACGCCCCGCTCGGCGACGACTTCCCGGTGGCACGACCCGTCTCGCAGCTCACCGGAAAGCCGATGAAGATCGAGTGGTCCTCGAACTGGGACGACAACCTGGCGGGCGCCCCCGAGCACGGCGACCTCGACCCCATGGTCGAGCGAACGCGCAGACAGGCCGCCGACAAGGTGAAGTTCGCGTTCGAGCAGACCTTCATGTTCTATCTGCCGCGGATCTGCGAGCACTGCCTCAACCCGGCGTGCGTGGCGTCCTGCCCCTCCGGCGCGATGTACAAGCGGGCCGAGGACGGCATTGTGCTGGTCGACCAGGACGCCTGCCGCGGCTGGCGGATGTGCGTGACCGGATGCCCGTACAAGAAGGTCTACTTCAACCACCGCACCGGCAAGGCCGAGAAGTGCACGCTGTGCTATCCACGCCTGGAGGTGGGCCTGCCCACCGTCTGCTCGGAGACCTGCGTGGGCCGGCTGCGCTATCTCGGTGTCATCCTCTACGACGCCGACAAGGTGACCGCGGCCGCCGCCACACCCGGTGAACAGGACCTGTACGAGGCACAGTTGGGCGTCTTCCTCGACCCCGACGACCACGCCGTCCAGCGGGCGGCCGAGGAGGCCGGGATCCCGCACGACTGGATGGAGGCGGCACGCCGCTCCCCCGTGCACGCGCTGATCAGCAAGTACAAGGTGGCGCTGCCGCTGCATCCCGAGTACCGCACGATGCCCATGGTCTGGTACATCCCGCCGCTGTCGCCGGTGGTGGACGCGCTGACGGAGACCGGGTTCGACGGCGAGGACGCGGAGAACCTGTTCGGCGCGATCGACGCCCTGCGCATTCCGCTGGAGTACCTGGCGGAGCTGTTCACCGCGGGTGACGTGGAGCCGGTCCGCGACTGTCTCACCAAGCTCGCCGCGATGCGCTCCCACATGCGGGCGATCAACCTCGGCGATCCGCCCGACCCGGCGATCGCGTCCTCGGTCGGCATGGACGCCGCGGAGGTCGAGGCGATGTACCGGCTGCTGGCCATCGCCAAGTACGAGGACCGGTACGTGATTCCGACGGCCGCCGTCGGCGACGCCCGGCGACTGGAGGAGTCCGCGCTGCCCGACGAGTGCAGCCTCGACCACGAAGGCGGGCCCGGCATGGGCGGCGACGGGCCCTTCGGCCAGGACTCGGGGCGCCGACAGCTGCCGTTGGTGTCCGTCGAGACCTTTCACGCACTGCGCGAGCGCCAGACGAAGGAGAACGGCTGATGCACCCCGACGTCCTCTTCCAGGCCGCCGCGCACTGCCTCGGCTACCCGGACGAGGAGTTCCGCGCCCGCCTGCCCCTGCTGCGCCGAGCAGCCCCGGAACTGCGGGAGTTCCTCGACCACGCGGACGCGCAGAAACCGTCGGACCTCGCCGCGCACTACGTCCAGGTCTTCGACTTCAAGAACCGGCACAGCCTCTATCTGAGCTGGTGGCGCGACGGCGACACCCGGCGCCGCGGGATGGCGCTGGTCCGCTTCAAGGAGGTGTACCGGGCGCACGGCCTGGAGTTCACCGGCGAGGAGCTGCCGGACTTCCTGCCGGCCGTCCTGGAGTTCTGCGCGCAGAGCGGCGACCAAAGCCTCCTGCTGGAGCACCGCGGCGGCCTCGAACTGCTGCGGCTCGCGCTGACCGACTTCAAGACGCCGTACGCCGGCGTCCTGGACGTGGTGTGCGGGGCGTTGCCCGGCCCGTCCCCGAAGGACCGCGCCGAGGCACTGGCGCTGGCCCGCAGCGGCCCGCCCCGTGAGGACGTGGGCCTGGAACCCTTCGCCCTGACGGGAGACCGGCCGTGAGCACAATGCTGTGGGGCGCCCTGCCGTACGTCGCCCTCGCCCTGCTCGTCGCGGGCCTCGTGTGGCGCCGCCGCTACGACAAGTTCGGGTGGACCACCCGCTCCTCGCAGATCTACGAGTCGAGGCTGCTGAACATCGCCTCGCCCGCCTTCCACTACGGCCTCCTCTTCGTGCTCGCAGGCCACCTGGTCGGCCTGTTCGTCCCCGAGTCGTGGACCCGCTCCCTCGGTGTCGGCGAGCACGCCTACCATCTGCTGTCGCTGTACGGCGGCACGGCGGCCGGTGTCCTCACGGTGCTCGGCATCGGGCTGCTCGTCTACCGCAGGCGGACCAACTCGCCGGTCTTCCGGGCGACGACGGTCAACGACAAGCTCATGTACGTGGTGCTCGTGGGCGCGATCGTGATGGGCATGGTCGCCAAGCTCACACACGCCTCCGGTGACGGCTACAACTACCGTGACTCCATCGCCCCTTGGGCCCGCAGCCTCTTTCGGCTCAGTCCGAGGACGGAGCTGATGGACGGCGTGCCCGTGCTCTACCAGGTGCACATGGTGATCGGCATGGCGCTGATCGCGCTGGTGCCGTACACGCGTCTGGTGCACATGTTCAGCGCGCCCGTGCAGTACCTGTTCCGGCCGTACGTGGTCTACCGCAGCCACGACCCGAAGCAGCTCGGGCCGCGGCCGGAACGGCGCGGCTGGGAACGGACCGGGTCCTAGGGGGTGTTTTGAAAGTCCTGTGCGGTGCCCGCGGTGTTCGGTGCGTGCCCTCGGCGTGCCGGACGAAGGCCCTCGTACTGGACGTACTTG
>NZ_JBEXDZ010000044.1:0-59402 GCF_040606085.1 Streptomyces sp. NPDC005485
CCCGGGGGCGGGGGGGGCGTGGGGTGCCCCCGCCGCACCCCCCCGAACACGCCCTCGACTTCGTTCCGGCCGCCCGGCCCCCCCCCCGCGCCCCCCCCCGGGGGGGCGTCGCCGTGTGTCCGCCAGGCGGTGGTGCCCGGGCCGGGCGACAATAAAAAGCTGACGGAGGATGTCAGGTTTGGTGCGCAGGATGGGCGTCATGAACAGCATGGAGAACCTTGCGGAGAACGATCCCGAGAGCGCCGACGCGATTGTCCTGCGGCCCGGCGACAGCGGGTACGAGGAGGAACTCGCCGGGTTCCAGACCGGTTTCACGCAGCGGCCCGCAGCGGTCTTCGCCGCCTCGTCGACGGACGACGTGGCACGGGCGGTGGCATACGCGGCCGCCGAGGGCCTGCCCGTCGGCGTCCAGGCCACCGGGCACGGGCTGCCGGGCTCCGCGGAGGGCGGTGTCCTGATCACGACGCGGCGGATGGACGGGGTCACGGTCGACGCCGAGGCCCGTACCGTCCGCGTCCAGGCGGGCGTCCGCTGGGAACAGGTCGTCGAGGCGGCGGCGCCCCACGGGCTCGCCCCGCTGAACGGTTCGGCGCCCGGCGTCGGCGCCGTCTCGTACACGCTGAGCGGTGGACTCGGCATCCTGGCCAGGGAGTTCGGGTACGCCGCCGACCATGTGCGCTCCCTCGACGTCGTCACCGCGGACGGGCGGCCGCGCCGGGTGACCCGGGAGTCGGACCCCGACCTGTACTGGGCGCTCCTCGGCGGCGGGCACAACTTCGGGGTCGTGACCGAGCTGGAGATCGGTCTGGTGCCGGTGGCCCGGCTGTACGGCGGATCGCTCGCCTTCGACGGGCGCGAGATCGACCCGGTGGATGTGCTCAGGGCGTACGAGCGCTGGACCCGGACCGTGCCGGACGGGCTGACCTCGTCGTACGCGGCCGTGCCCTACCCGGACGCCCCCGGGATGCCGCCGCACCTGCGGGGCCGGTACGTCATCTCCGTGCGTGTCGCGTACACGGGCACTGCCGAGGAGGGCGAGCAACTCGTCGCCCCGCTGCGGAGGATCGGACCCGCGCTCTCGGACTCGCTGCGCGAGATGCCGTACACCGAAAGCCACACCATCCACAGCGACCCGGACTTCCCGCACCCCTACTACGGCGACAGCGCGGTGCTGCGTGAACTGGACGTCGAGGCCGCGGCCCAGGTCCTCGCCCGGACCGGGCCGGACGCGCCGACCATGTGCGTCCTGCAGATCAACCACCTGGGCGGGGCGCTGGCGACCGAGGCGCCGAACTCCGTACCGCACCGTGAAGGGCGCTTCCTCGTACGGCTGTTGGCGATCATCTCCCCCGGTGCGGGCCAGGAGGGCCGGGAGGCGGCACGGACGGTCCTGGACCCGGCGTTCGGGGTTCTCGCCCCGTGGACGATCGGGCGTGTGCTCAACTTCGCGTTCGGGGCCGGGGACCGCCCGGAAGGGCTGTACGACGCCGCGACGCACAAGAGGCTCGCCGGGCTGAAGTCGACGTACGACCCGGCGAACCTCTTTCGCAGGAACTACAACATCGCTTGAGCTGCGACGCGCGGCCTGAGCCGCGGCCTCGCGGCCGGCTCTCGCTCAGCTCTCGCCGTCGGTTGCAGCGGTCAGTTCTCGCGGTTGAGGAACTTCCAGGCGGTGGGCAGCACGCCCATCGCCAGGGCCGCCTTCAGCGCGTCGCCGATCAGGAACGGGGTGAGGCCCGCCGCGATCGCGGCGGACATCGAGAGGCCGGCGGCGGACGCCAGGTACGGGACGCCCACCGCGTAGATGATCGCCTCGCCCAGCAGCATCGTGCCCGCCGTGCGCAGCACCGAGCGGTCGGCGCCGCGGCGGGCCAGGGCGCCCACGGCGGCGGACGCGAGGACCATGCCGAGGATGTAGCCGAAGGAGACTGCGACACCCGAGGTGCCGTCGGCGAACCACGGCACACCCGCGACGCCGGCCACCGCGTACAGCGCGAGCGCGAGGAAGCCGCGGCTCGTGCCGAGTGCGGTACCGACGAGCAGGGCCGCGAAGGTCTGGCCCGTCACCGGTACCGGGGTGCCCGGGACGGGGACGGAGATCTGGGCGGCGAGCCCGGTGAGCGCGGCGCCGCCGACGACGAGGGCCACGTCCCTCACACGGGAGGCGGGGAGGAGGTCGGCGAGGACCTGGGCCGGGCGTGCGGATGCTGCGGCGGTGGCGGTGCTCATGGGGTCTCCGCGGGTGAGGGCAGTTCGGGACACGGTGACGCTATCCCAGGGCGGTTGAGGCGATCACCGTCAGCGCTCGACAAAGGGTGGATCGTGGGTGTGGTGGACTTCCGACAAAGGGTGGGGGATACATCCGGCGCGGCGTGACTTCGGTCACTGAGGTGGGGGCGGTTGTCCTGGAGGCGGGGGTGCGCTTCGGCTGTGGGGTTCCACCAAAGGCCTTTGGTGGCCTTCTCCGCCGAGGACTTGCCCCCTGGCCTGATCGGCCCTCCCCGCATACCCTTTCAGCCATGGTTGCCCAGGCCGAGAACCTCACGTCGCGTCGCTATGTCGACCTGCGACGGCAAGGTACGGCCACCTGTCTTCTCGGGTAGCGGCGGGCGGAGTTGATCCGGCTCGTCGCACTCAGCGGCGCAGTGTCGGACCCGCTCCCGAGGAAGACTCCCATGTCCCGTACCGCGGCACCACTCCTTCCGTCCCCTCTCTCCCCTCCCGCTCCCCCGCCCGCCGTCGTCCGGCGGGCCGCCGACTCCGCGCGGCGCCGCACCAGCGCGAGCCTCATCCTGCGGTCCGTGCTGGAGCACGGGCCGGTCGCGCGCAGTACCGTCGCCCGGCTGACCGGGCTGTCCGCGGCCTCGGTGACCGAGTACTGCGCACGCTTCGCCGAGCTCGGGCTGATCCGTGAGGCCGCCGCGCCCCGGCAGTCCAACGGGGTCGGCCGCCCGCATGTGCCCGTCGACCTGGACGACGGGCGATTCGTGGTCGGCGGGGTGCACGTGGCGGTGCCGTACACCACTGTCGCGGTGCTCGATCTGCGCGGACGCGTGGTCGCCGAGCGGCGGCTGTCGCATGCCGGGCGCACCGATCCGGGCCAGGTGCTGGCGCGGGCCGCCGACGGCCTGAACTCGCTGCTGGCGGACGTCGCCGGCCGGCATACGGCGCTGGGTGTCGGGGTGGCCGCCGGGGGCTGGGTCGACCGGGACTCCGGGACCGTCGTGGAGCACCCCCTGCTGGGCTGGCGCGAGGTGCCGGTGCGCGACGTGCTCGGGGCGCGCACCGGGCTGCCGGTGCATGTGGACGGACATGCGCGGGCGTTGGTCGACGCGGAGCGGCTGTTCGGGCGGGCGCGGGGCAGCCGGAGCATGCTGCACCTCTTCGTCGGCAATATGGTCGACGCCGCGTTCGCCACCCACGACGAGGTGCACCACGGCCCCCGCTCGCAGTCCGGGTCGATCGCCCATCTGCCGCTGGGGGCCGGTACGGAGCCGTGCGACTGCGGGCGCATCGGCTGCCTCCAGGTCGAGCTGAGCGAGCGGACGTTGTGCCGTCGGGCGCGGGAGTCGGGCGTCACCGACGGCGTGGACCCGATGGACGTGGTCGCCGCGGCGGCCGACGGCGACCCCGTTGCCGTACGGCTGCTCGTGGAGCGGGCCCGGATGGTCGGGCGGGCGGCGGGGCTGCTGCTCGACGTGCTCAATCCCGACACCGTCGTCGTCACCGACATCGGGGTCGTCCACCGGGAGGACTGCCTCGCCGCCCTGCGCGCGGAGGTCGGGCCGGAGCGGGCCGCGTCCGTGTCACCGACGAGTTTTCCGGACTCGGTGCTCGCGGTGGCGGGCGGCGCGGTGGCCCTGGACGTGCTCTACCGGGATCCGCTGGGTGCCGCGCCGGACGTCTCCGGGCTTCTCACCTGAGCGGACTTAATTCAGAAACTCCGAATGTTGACAGGCCTTGCCGAAGACCGGGAACATCGTATTCATGCTGCTCACGAGTTGTCGCACCCTCTGTTGCTGACACGCTGACGCGCTGACCGTCCGTCAGCGCCCCTGATGCATGGTGAGCACTTGCACGCGCCCGCTGCGCGCGTTTCCCTCGTGCACCTTTCGCTGTCACCGTTTCCCTTTGGGGTTCCCGGATTTCCCTTTCGGGTCCCCTAATTCCCGCTTCCCGTTTGCCTTTTCCGGTTCCCCCTGCCCGGAAATTCCGCGCATTCCCGTCACCTGAGTTCACGGAGCTTCCCATGCCACCAGCGCACCCGTCCCTGTCCGGCGTCGACCGGCGACTGTTCCTCACCTCGCTGCTCGGCGCCACGGCCGCCGTCGCCGGGCTCAGCGGCTGCGCGGACAGCAGTGCCGCTGCCGGGACCAAGAGCGCCTCGACCGCGCCGCCGGCCGACAAGGTGCCCTCCGGTACGAGCCTGAAGATCTCCTCGTACCAAGGCGTGCAGCAGCTTCAGTTCAAGCTCGCCAAATTCGGTCGACTGCCTTTCACGGTGACCGACTGGCCGAACATCGGCGCCGGCCCCGATGCCATCAACGCCTTCCGCGCAAAGTCCCTGGACGTCGCCAACAACGCGGGAATCCCGCCGATCCAGGCGCACTTCCAGGGTTACGACGCGAAGATCGTCGCGATCAACGTCACCCGCAAGCCCAACTATCTCTTCGCCACCAAACCCGGCAGCGACATCCGCACCGTCGAGGACTTCAGGGGAAAGAAGCTCGCCTTCTCCCAGGGGCAGGCCCAGGGCGTCGTACTGCTGCGGGCGCTGAAGAAGGCAGGCCTGAAGTACGACGACGTGAACCTGGTGCCGCTGACCAGCAACCAGTTCCTCACCGCCCTCCAGGCCGGCCAGGTGGACATCGCCCCGCTCGCCAACCAGCAGGCACCGGCGTACCTGAAGCAGTACGAGTCCAAGGGCGCCCGCGCCATCACCACCGACGTGGTCGACCTGCTCAACCTGCTGTGGGCGCCCGCCTCCGTGCTGGCCGACGAGGCGAAGGCCGCCGCGGTCGCCGCGTACATCCCGTACTGGGCGAAGGGCCAGGTCTGGCAGTACGAGCACCCGGACGTCTGGAACAGGGAGTTCTACGTCAAGACCCAGAACCTGACCCTCGCGCAGGCCGAGTCGATCACCGCGCTCGCCAACAAGCCGCTGTTCCCGCCGAGTTGGGCGGAGTCGATCAGGTGGGAGCAGGAGACCGCCGACCTGCTCGCCGAGGGCGGCTTCGTGAAGTCGTTCAAGGTCGGCTCGCTCTTCGACCATCGCTTCGAGGGCATCGCGGCGCAGTCCGTACCCGCCGAGTACCGGAGTTGACCGTCATGACCACCACCACCGCCGCGGCACCTGTGGTGACCGCGGAGAAAACCGGCCGGCAGGGGCGCCCCCGGCGACGCCGGAGCCTCTCCCCCGGCAGGCGCCTGCCCGCCTCCCGGCTGATCGGCCCCGCCCTCCTCGTCGCCCTGTGGGCCGCTGCCTCCGCCGCCGGGCGGCTGGACACGGCCGCGATCCCCGCTCCCTGGACGGTCCTGCGGACCACCGGTCACCTGTGGACCGACGGCACCCTGCCCACCGATGTGCTGACCTCCCTGGAGCGGGCCGGATACGGCTTCGCCCTCGGCCTGACCGCCGGGGTGGCGCTCGCGCTCACGGCCGGGCTCAGCCGCATCGGCGACGCGCTGATCGACGGGACGGTGCAGCTCAACCGGGCGATCCCGACGCTCGGCCTGATCCCGCTGTTCATCCTCTGGCTGGGCATCGGCGAGACGTTCAAGATCGCGATCATCGCCATCGTCGTCTACATCCCGATCTACCTCAACCTGCACGCGGCCCTGTCCGGCATCGACCACCGTTACGTCGAACTCGCCGAGGTCCAGGGGCTGTCGAGGGTCGCCTTCATCCGGCAGATCGTCATCCCGGGAGCCCTTCCGGGCTTCTTCGTCGGGCTGCGGCTCGGAGTGACCGGCTCCTGGCTGGGCCTGGTCGTCCTGGAGCAGATCAACGCCACCAGCGGACTCGGCTACATGATGTTCCAGGCCCAGAACTACGGCCGCAGCGACATCATCCTCGTCGGCCTGCTGATCTACGGCGTCTTCGGTCTGGCCTCCGACAGCGCGGTCCGCCTCATCGAACGGAGGGTGCTGTCGTGGCGACGCACGCTGAGCAGCTGACATCCACCAAGACCGGTCCGGCGGTCCAACTCCGGGGCCTCACCCGCTCGTTCGAGGGACGCACCGTCCTCGACGGCATCGACCTGGACCTCCCGGGCGGACAGTTCACCGCGCTGCTCGGGCACAGCGGATCCGGCAAGAGCACGCTGCTGCGGGCCATCGCCGGCCTCGACCACGAGGTCGCCGGGAGCGGCCAACTCACCGCTCCCGAGCGGGTGTCCGTCGTCTTCCAGGACTCGCGGCTGCTGCCCTGGCGGCGCGTCCTGCCCAATGTGCTGCTCGGCACGGAGGGCAAGGAGGCGGCGGAACGCGGCCGCGCCGCCCTCGCCGAGGTCGGTCTCGCCGGACGCGAACGGGCCTGGCCGAGCGAACTGTCCGGCGGCGAGGCCCAGCGCGCCGCCCTGGCCCGCTCCCTGGTCCGCGAACCCGAACTCCTGCTCGCCGACGAGCCGTTCGGCGCCCTGGACGCCCTCACCCGCATCCGGATGCACGGCCTGCTCCGGGAACTGTGGGAGCGCCACCGGCCCTCCGTCCTGCTCGTCACCCACGACGTGGACGAGGCGATCGTGCTCGCCGACCGGGTCCTCGTCCTCGACCACGGCCGTATCGGCCTCGACCTGACCATCGACCGCCCGCACCCGCGCTCGTACCGGGACCCGCTGCTCGGCGAATACCGCGAACGGCTGCTCGCCGCACTGGGGGTTACCGAGGGCGTGGGGTGACCGTCCGCCGCAGTGACCGTCCGCCGCAGTGACCGTCCGCCGCAGTGACCGTCCTGCGGGGGCTGCGCCCCCGTACCCCCGCTTCGGCCTGAACGGCCTCGTCCCCAAACGCCGGACCGGCTGCTGAGCCGCCACCGGCACCCGTGAGCAAAGGAACACCCCCATGACCCCGCCACAGCGCCAACTCCATCTCAACGCCTTCCTGATGAGCACCGGCCACCACGAGGCGTCCTGGCGGCTCCCGGAGAGCGACCCGTACGCCCATGTGGAGCTGGACCACTACGTCCATCTCGCCCGGATCGCCGAACGAGGCACCTTCGACTCGCTGTTCCTCGCCGACGGGCCGCAGCTGTGGGGCAACGTCGCCCAGCGCCCGGCCGGCACCCTGGAGCCGCTCACGCTGCTCACCGCGCTGGCGACGGCGACCCGGCACATCGGCCTGATCGCCACCGCGTCCACCTCCTACAACTCCCCCTACAACCTGGCCCGCAAGTTCGCCTCGCTGGACATCATCAGCGGCGGCCGGGCCGGCTGGAACATCGTCACCACGGCCGGCGCCGAGGCCGCCCGCAACTTCGGCCTGGACGCCGAACCGGCCCACTCCGAGCGGTACTCCCGGGCCGCCGAGTTCCTCGACGTGGCCCTGAAGCTCTGGGACAGCTGGGAGGACGACGCGATCGTCGCCGACAAGGCGTCCGGCGTCTGGGGCGACGACGCGAAGATCCACCCGCCCCGGCACAAGGGGACGTACTTCAGTGTCGAGGGAGCCCTCAACGTCCCCCGCTCGCCCCAGGGTTACCCCCTGCTCGTGCAGGCGGGGTCGAGCGAGGACGGCAAGCTGTTCGCGGCCAGGTACGCGGAGGCGGTGTTCACCGCGCAGCAGACCCTCGCCGACGCGCAGGCCTTCTACGCCGACCTCAAGTCCCGTACGGCGGCGGCAGGCCGGGATCCCGGGCACATCAAGGTGCTGCCCGGCATCGTGCCGGTGATCGGGTCGACGGAGGCCGAGGCGCGGGCGCACGAGCAGGTGCTGGAGGACCACATCGTGCACACGCACGGAGTGGCCCGCCTGGAAAGCCTGCTGCAACTGGAGCCCGGGACACTGGAGTTGGACGCCCTACTCCCCGCCGACCTGCCGCCCGAGGACGCCATCGAGGGCGCCAAGAGCCGCTACACGCTCGTGGTGGAGCTGGCCCGGCGCGAGCGTCTCACCGTGCGGCAGCTCGTCGGCCGGCTCGGCGGCGGGCGCGGGCACCTCACCTTCGCCGGAACCCCCGAGCAGGTCGCCGACGCGATCGAGACCTGGTTCACGCAGGGCGCCGCCGACGGCTTCAACATCATGCCCGCGGTCCTGCCGTCCGGCCTGGACGCCTTCGTCGACCATGTCGTCCCGATCCTGCGCGCCCGCGGCCTGCTCCGCAGCGAGTACGGGCCGCGCCGGACCCTGCGGGACCGCTACGGCCTCCCGCGCCCCACCAACCAGTACGTCACCGCCGACCGCAACGACTCCGCCTCCGCCCCCTCCCCCGCCCTCGTCTGAAAGGACCGTCCCATGAGCATCGAGATCCGCAAGGTCACCGCGAACATAGGCGCCCAGATCTCCGGCGTGGACATCTCCGAGCCCCTCGACGCGGAGACGGTCGCCGCCCTCCGTGAGGCGCTCAACGTCCACAAGGCGTTGGTCTTCGACGACGTGCACCTCGACGACGAGGGCCAGCAGGCCTTCGTCCGCCACTTCGGCGACGTCACCACCGCCCACCCGACCGTGCCCGCCGTCGACGGCGCCCCGAACGTGCTGCCCGTCGACAGCGAGCGCGGCCGCGCCGCCAACCACTGGCACACGGACGTCACCTTCGTCCTCAACCCGCCGCAGGCCAGCACTCTGCGCAGCATCACCCTGCCGCCGTACGGCGGCGAGACCCTGATCGCCAGCTCCGCGGCCGCCTACCGCGACCTGCCCGAGCCGCTGCGCGCCCTCGCCGACACCCTGTGGGCGGAGCACACCAACGACTACGACTACGCGGTCCCGCAGGAGTCGCTCGACGAGGAACAGGCCGCCGCGCGCGCCCAGTTCACCTCGATCACGTACCGCACCGTCCACCCGGTGGTCCGGGTGCACCCGCTGACCGGTGAGCGCGGGCTGTTCATCGGCGGGTTCGCGCAGCGGATCGTCGGCCTGTCGCCGGGCGAGTCCCGCAAGATCCTCGACCTGCTCCAGGCGTACGTCACCCGCCCCGAGAACGTCCTGCGCCACCGCTGGTCCCCGAACCAGCTCGTCCTGTTCGACAACCGCATCACCCAGCACTACGCCATCGACAACTACGACGGAGCGCCGCGCCGCCTGAACCGGGTCACCATCGCCGGTGACGTGCCGGTCGGCATCGAGGGCAAGGAGAGCCACTCGATCGAGGGCGACGCCTCGCACTACACGACGGTCGCCGCGACACCCCAGGCCGCGACCGAAGCGGGCGTCCTGGCCGGTGCCGCCGCGGCCGCGTAACGGCGCCGGTACCCGCTCCCCACCCCGACGCGCCCCGCAACACCCGCAACACCCCGAAGGCCCTCGTGTCCGAGCACACGAGGGCCTTTTTGTTGCTAGGTTGTAGTTGCAAGTTATGTGCAATAAGAGGTCGGAGGGGACCCCCATGCCTGTCTACACGCTCCCTGAGCTGCCGTACGACTACTCCGCGCTCGCCCCCGTGATCAGCCCCGAGATCATCGAGCTGCACCACGACAAGCACCACGCGGCGTATGTGAAGGGGGCCAACGACACGCTGGAGCAGCTCGCCGAGGCGCGCGACAAGGAGTCGTGGGGCTCGGTCAACGGCCTGCAGAAGAGCCTTGCCTTCCACCTGTCCGGCCACATCCTGCACAGCATCTACTGGCAGAACATGACCGGCGCCGGAGGCGGCGAGCCCCTCGCGGCGGACGGCGTGGGCGACCTCGCGGACGCGATCACCGAGTCGTTCGGCTCGTTCGGGGCCTTCAAGGCCCAGCTCTCCAAGGCCGCCGCGACCACCCAGGGCTCCGGCTGGGGCGTCCTCGCGCACGAGCCGCTCAGCGGCCGCCTGATCGTCGAGCAGGTCTACGACCACCAGGGCAACGTCGGCCAGGGCGCCACCCCGATCCTTGTCTTCGACGCCTGGGAGCACGCCTTCTACCTGCAGTACAGGAACCAGAAGGTCGACTTCGTCGAGGCCATGTGGCAGGTCGTGAACTGGCAGGACGTCGCCCGCCGCTACGCCGCCGCGAAGTCCCGCACGGACGTGTTGCTTCTCGCCCCCTGAGACCGGTATGAACGTCCTGCTCGTGATCGTCTTCTCACCCTTCACGTGGCAGGCGCAGAGAAGGAGAACCCCCGCGAGGACGTGACTCGCGGGGGTTTTCCCCTCCTCTCGGGTCCACCGATCGGTGGACCCGAAGTTCAACCGAGCACCTCTGTCCGCCAACTGCCCTGGTCAACCAGGCTTTTAGGCATGAACTCACTCACTGTGCGCGTGGCGCGCTGGAGCGCTCGGCACCCCTGGCGGGCGATCGTCGGATGGCTCGCGTTCGTCGTGCTGTGCCTGGGCGTCGGCAGCGCCGTCGGCACCCACAGCGCGAAGACCGCCGACTACCGGGTCGGCGAGGCCGGCCGTGCCGAGACCCTGGCCGCCCAGGCCCATCTGGAGCGCAGGTCCACCGAGCAGGTGCTGATCTCCGCGCGGTCGGGGGAACTCGACCGACGAGCCGCCGAGACCGCCGCGAAGGACCTCACCGCCCGCATGAAGCGGCTGCCCGACGTCGCTGGTGTCGCCGCACCACTGCTGTCCAAGGACCACGACATCCTCATGGTCGAGGTCTCCATCAAGGGCGAGGAGCGGGAGGCCGACGCCAAGGTCCACGCGCTCGTCGCGCAGACCGAGGCCGTCCAGAAGGCCCACCCCCGGCTGCTGCTCCAGGAGACCGGAAGTGCCTCCACCAGCAAGGGAGTCGACGATCAGCGCGACAGCGATCTCGCGCTCTCGGAGAAGATCACCCTGCCGGTGACGCTGGTGACGCTGCTGCTGGCCTTCGGCTCGCTCACCATGGCCGCCGTTCCGTTGCTGCTCGCGCTGTCGTCGATCGCGGCGGCCGTCGGCCTGTCGATGGTGGCCTCCCATCTCTCCCCCGACACCGGGGTCGGCACGAACGTCATCCTGATGATCGGCCTCGCGGTCGGCGTCGACTACACGCTCTTCCACCTCAAGCGGGAACGTGAGGAGCGGGCCCGCGCGGGCGGCCGGCTGAGCTCCGAAGCGCTGGTGGAGCTGGCGGCGGCGACCTCCGGCCGGGCGGTCGTGGTCTCCGGGCTCGCGGTCGTCGCCTCCACGGCCACGCTGTACCTGGCCTCCGACGTGATCTTCTCCTCGCTCGCCACCGGCACGATCGTGGTCGTCCTGGTCGCCGTGGCCAGCTCACTGACGGCGCTGCCCGCGCTGCTGGTCCTCCTCGGAAGGCGCGCCGAACGCAGGGCCGCACGGCGGGCCGCGCACGGAAAGCCCGTGCGCCGTCGGGACGTCGACAGCGGCGGCCGTATGTGGGGCGCGCTGCTGCGGCCCGCGAGCCGTCACCCCCTGGCCACCCTCTGCCTCTCGGTCCTCGCACTGCTCGCCCTCGTCGCCCCGCTGGCAGGGCTGAGGATCACCGAGATGAGCCGGGACACGCACTCCCGGGAGATCCCCGCCATGCGGGTGTACGACCGGCTCAACGAGGCCTTCCCCGAGCAGCGGGTGACGCACGAGGTCGTCGTCCGCGCGGATGCCGCACGCTCCGCCGAGGTCACCTCGGCGCTGCACAAGCTGGCTGAACTCGCCGACGCCGACCGGCTGTTCGTCGCGGGGGCGTCGAGGATCCGGACGTCCGCCGACCACCGGACCGGTGTGCTGGAGCTGCGGGTCCCGCACCTCGGCAACTCGGACGAGGCGTACGACTCCCTCGACCACCTCCGCGACACCTACCTGCCCGCCACCGTCGGCCGGATCGACGGCGCCGAGTACGGCGTCAGCGGTGACGTCGCCCGGTACGCCGACTATCCCGCCCACCAGAACAGCAAACTCCCGCTGGTCCTCGGGGCGTTGCTCCTGGTCACGTTCGCGATGACCGTGTTCGCCTTCCGCTCCGTGGTGCTGGGCCTGATCGGTGTCGTACTGAACCTGCTGTCCGCGGCGGCCGCGCTGGGGCTGCTCGTCCTCGTCTTCCAGGGAACGTGGGCCGAGGGGCTGCTGGACTTCCACTCCACCGGGTCGATCGGCTCGCGCGTGCCGCTCTTCCTCTTCGTGATCCTCTTCGGGCTCTCGATGGACTACCAGGTGTTCGTGGTGAGCCGGATCAGGGAGGCCGTGCTCGCCGGAGTGCCGACGCGGCAGGCCGTGCTCGACGGGATCCGCCGGTCGGCCAGTGTCGTGACCAGCGCGGCCGTCGTCATGACGACCGTCTTCACGAGCTTTGTCTTCCTGCACATCATCGAGATGAAGCAGATCGGCTTCGTGCTCGCGGCGGCCGTGCTTCTCGACGCGTTCGTCGTGCGGATCATGATCCTGCCGTCGGCGATGCTGCTGCTCGGCGAGGCGAGCTGGTGGCCCGGGCGCGGAGCGGGCCGGCCGGCGGTACGGATGGATCAAGCCGCCCCCGAGCTGCCTGTGGTCGACGTACGTTGATCGGTATGACTGCTCTCGCCGGGCCGGGCGCCGACACCTTCTGGGCCACGTCACTGCGCCGTTGGAACACGGTGTGCTGGGTGCTGTTCGCCGCCATGGCGGTCGGGCTCGTCGCGATGGACCGGCCGGGCGGGAGCAAGTACGCGGCGCTCGCCCTGCTCGGCAGTGTGGTGCTCTGCTATGCCGTCCTGGACCGCTTCCCCGGCAACCGGGTCGTACGGCCGCACGGCTACCTCACGGTGCTGGTCCTCGCACTCGGCGGGCTCGCGTACCTGCGCGGCAACTACGCGGCGCTGTTCATGGTGACGCTGCCGCACTACTGGATGTTCGGGCGGACACCGAGGGTCTCGATGGGGTTCCTGGGGCTCGCCACCGCCGGAACACTCGCCGGGAGCGTGCTGCGGCAGGACGGCTGGACGGTGGAGTTCTTCAGCGAGACCCTCGTCTCCACGGTGATCGTCGTCGCCGTGGGGGTGCTGATCGGGCTCTGGGCGCACTCGGTCGTCGCGCAGAGCGCCGAACGCGCCGAGCTGATCGTCGAGTTGGAGCGCACGCAGGCGCAGCTGTCCGAGGCACACCAGCGCCAGGGGGCGGCGGACGAGCGGGAGCGGATGGCGCGGGAGATCCACGATACGCTCGCCCAGGGCTTCGCCTCGATCATCGTGCTCGCGGAGGCTGCCCGGTCTGGTGTCACGGCGGATCCGGCGCGAAGTGCCCAGCAGCTGCGGTCGATCGAGTCGACGGCACGCGAAAACCTGGCAGAGGCAAGGGAGTTGGTCGGCTCGGGACGACAGCCCGGCCCCGGCCGGCTGGCGGCCGGGTCGGTGGCGCAGACCCTGCGCCGGATCCTGGACCGCTTCGCGGAGGACACCGGGCTGAGCGTGGACGCGGATCTGGAGGACCTCGTGTGCGACCAGCAGACCCGGATCGCGCTGCTGCGCTGCACCCAGGAGTCGCTGGCCAATGTCCGCAAGCACGCCCGCGCGTCCACGGTCGGCGTGGTGCTGGTCTGCCGGCCCTACGGCGTGGAGCTGGAGATCACCGATGACGGGACCGGGTTCGTGGTGGAGGAGTCGACCGGCTTCGGGCTCGACGGGATGCGCAAACGGCTGGCGGAACTGGGCGGGAGGCTGACGGTGACGAGTTCGCTGGGCGACGGGACACGGGTGCTTGCGCTGATCCCCGTGGAGAGCGTGGAGAGCGCGGAGACCGGGGGCGCGGCATGAGCGGCGGAGGGCTTCGTATCGTCGTGGTGGACGACCACACCGTCATGCGGGCCGGGGTGGTCGCCCTGCTCTCCGCCGGCAGCGGCATCGATGTCGTCGGCGAGGCGGGCGACGGGCGCGCGGCACTCGACCTCGTCGAGCGTTACGACCCCGACGTCGCCCTGGTCGACCTGCGGATGCCGGTGCTCGACGGGGTCGCCACCACCACCGAGATCGTCGCCCGTTTCCCGCGCACACGGGTGCTGATCCTGACGACGTACGACACGGACGCGGAGATCGAGCGCGGTGTGGAGGCCGGGGCCATCGGCTACCTCCTCAAGGACACCACGCGGGAGCAGCTGGTCGACGCCATCCACGCGGCGGCGCGCGGCGAGACGGTGCTCGCGCCCCGGGTCGCCGAGAGGCTGGTCGCCAGGATGCGGCAGCCCGTCCAGGTGCCGCTGACGGCCCGCGAGGCGGATGTGCTGAACGCGGTGGCCGACGGTCTGACCAATGCGGAGATCGGGCGCCGTCTCGTCATCGCCGAGGCCACGGTGAAGACCCATCTGCTGCGCCTGTTCGCCAAGCTCGACGTGAACGACCGGACGAGGGCGGTGGTGGTGGCCATGGAGAGGGGGCTGCTGCGACGGCCCTGACCCGCCTACCCGCAGGGCACGTTGAGCGACAGCAGGGCCGTGCTCGCGTCCTCCATGCGCACCTCACTGACCGCGGCGTTGCGCAACTGCGGGAAGACCCGGCGGTACTCGCCCAGCGGGATGGACAGCAGGGAGCACAGGACCAGGCGCAGCAGGGTGTTGTGGGCGACGACCAGGACGCGTTCGCCGGCGTGGGCGGTCGCGATGCGGCGCAACGCGTTCGCGCCCCGGGTCGCGGCGGTGCGCGGATCCTCCGCCTCCGGGAAGGGGTACGACACCGGGTCCTTGCGGAACGCCTCGGCCCGCTCGGGGTGTTCGGCGGCGAACTCGGCGAGGGTGCGTCCCTCCACGACCCCGAAGTCGCATTCGCGCAGGGCGGGTTCGCGGTGCGGGGTGAGGCCGAGGGCCCGGCAGGCGGGGTCGGCGGTGGCGACGGCGCGGGAGACGGTGGACGTCCAGATCGCGTCGACGGGGTGGGCTGCCGCCCAGAGGCCGAGGGCTTGCGCCTGGGCTCGGCCCTCGTCGGTGAGCGGGACGTCGCTCACCCCGGCGTAGCGGTTCTCGGCGTGCCAGATCGTGCGGCCGTGCCGGGCCAGCAGCAGTGTCGTCGTCATGACTGGGCAGTATCCAGGTCGAGGCGGGCCCGTGCGTGCGCGGCGACCGGCGTGGGCAGCCAGCCGCGCCGCTCCAGTTCGTCGACCAGCCGGGCGTAGGGGCCGGCGAAGAGCGCGGTGCGGGCCGGGCGCGGTTCGACGAGGGTGCGGATGCGGACCATGCGCTCGGCGGCGTCGGCGAGCGTGGCTGCGGCGCCCACTCCGTATGCGGCCAACGCGGCCATCCCCAGGGCGGGTTCGGTCTGCTCGGGCACGCGGGCGGGGCGGCCGAGGATGTCGGCGCGCAGCCGGTTCCAGTACGCGCTGCGGGCGGCGCCGCCGGTGAAGGTGAGGGTGCCGTCCATGGGGGCGCCGAGGGCGTGCAGGGAGTCGAGGCAGAGGCGTTCGGTGTAGCCGACGCCCTGCAGCAGGGCGGCCCACAGGTCGACGTCGGAGGCGGGGGTGCCGAGGACGAAGGCGGTGGCGGCGGGCGCGAGGAAGGGAAAACGTTCGCCGGGTGAGGCGAGGGGGTAGGCGAGGACGGACGCGGGCTCGAAGGCGACGGCCGCTGAGTCCATGACGGCGGGCGTGGCGTCCGGGAAGTACGCCGTGAGCGCGCCCGCTCCGACGCTGGACGCACCGCCGGGCAGCCAACTTCCGTCAGGCGCCCGGTGGTTGTAGACGACGCCCGTCGCGTCCCGGACCGGCTCGGACGCGGCGCCCTTGAGGACCAGGGTCGTGCCGAGCACCGAGTTCCAGGAGCCCTCGCGCAGCGCGCCCGAGGCGATCTGGGCGGCGCAGCCGTCGGTCATCCCGGCGATCACGGGGGTGCCGGCGGGGATGCCGGTGGCTTCGGCGGCGGCCGCGCAGACCTCGCCGATCCGGCTGCCCGGGCGGACGACCTCCGGCAGCAGCCCGTCGGGGAGGTCAAGCCGGGAGAGGGCCTCGCCCGGCCAGGTGTCGTGCTCGACGTCGTAGCCGGTCTTGAGGGCGTGGCTGGAGTCGGTCGGTGCGGGTCCGCCGGTGAGCCGGTGCACGATCGCGTCGGGCTGGTGGGCCAGCCGCAGGCCCCGGGCCCCGCCGTACTCCCCGACCAGCCAGAGCGCCTTCGGCAGCCCCCAGCCGTTCTGCACCAGCAGCCCGGCGTCCCGGGCCCGCCCGGCCTCCGGGGCCGCGCGCCCGTCGTCGTACATCAGGCCGGGGCTCACCGGCCGGCCCGAGCCGTCCGTCAGCAGCACGGTCCCGGAGGTGCCGCACACCGCGAGTGCGCCGATCCGCAGGTCGGATCGCGCGCCGAGGGCGGCCCGGGCCGCGGCGCACACCGCCCGCCACCACTCCTCGGGGTCCTGTTCGTGCCGTACGCCGTCCCGGTGCCCGGTCAGCGGGGCCGAGCCGCTGCCGAGGAGCGTGCCCTCGCCCGCGACGAGCAGCACGCGGACGCTCTGCGTGCCCAGGTCGATCCCCAGCCACGCGTCGCCGCCCTCATACCCCATCAGACCTCCCGCACATATCTACCAAGACTGTGAACTTCTCACTCTGCCCTGAGATTTTCTGTTGCGCGAGGGATTGACGGCCAACTTCCGCCGTTACACCCTCTGTTAACGAGTCGACTCAACGTGTTAGGGCCTGTCTCCCCGATCAGGTCGCCCTCGGGTGACGGCGGCTGATGATGCCGGTGAGCGGGGTCTGGTGCGTGCAGCTGCAAGGCGGAGGAGGGCGACGACGCGGAGCGTCGGCAACCGACGACAACGCCGCAGATGTGCGTGCCAGACCCCGCGGCCCCGAGCTGATCGGGGAGACAGGCCCTTGCCCCGACCGGACCTTTGGAGGTCACGGATGGACATGCACGTGCACGACCGCCGGCGCTTTCTCGCGCTCACCGCGGCGAGTGCCGCCGCCCCGCTGCTGACCGCCTGTGGCGCGGGGTTCGGTGGGGACGACAAGAAGAACGACGGTTCCGCCGCCGAGGATGTGAACGGTTCCTTCGACTGGAAGCGGGAGAAGGGCAGGACGGTCAAGGCGCTGCTGAACAAGCACCCCTACACGGACGCGCTGATCGCCGATCTCAAGGCGTTCACCGCGAAGACCGGCATCAAGGTGGAGTACGACGTCTTCCCCGAGGACAACTACTTCGACAAGCTCACCGTGGACCTCTCCAGCGGGCGTGCCTCCTACGACGTGTTCATGCTCGGCGCGTACATGGTGTGGCAGTACGGGCCGCCGGGCTGGCTGGAGGATCTCGGTCCGTGGATGCGCAACTCCTCGGCCACGAGCCAGGAATGGGACCAGGCCGACTTCTTCCCCAACCTCCTCCAGGCCGACCAGTGGTCGCTGAAGGCGGGCGCGCCGCTCGGCCGGGGCGGGCAGTACGCGCTGCCGTGGGGCTGGGAGACGAACGTCGTCGCCTACAACACGGAGGTGTTCAAGAAGCTCGGGCTGAAGCCCGCCGAGAGCTTCGACGAACTGCGCGAACTCGCCGGGACCATCAAGCGCAAGGCCCCCGGCGCGGGCTTCGACGGGATGTACGGCATCGCGGTGCGCGGCTCGCGCAGCTGGGCGACGATCCACCCGGGCTTCATGACGATGTACGCCCGCAACGGACTGCACGACTTCACGGTCGCCGGCGACAAGCTGAAGCCCGCCATGAACACCCCGGAGGCCATCTCGTTCCAGCAGGACTGGGCCGACATGGTCAAGAAGGGCGGGCCGCCGTCCTGGACGTCGTACACCTGGTACCAGTGCTCCAGCGACCTCGGCGCGAAGAAGGCCGGGATGCTCTTCGACGCGGACACGGCCGCGTACTTCCAGGCGGTGAAGGGCGCGAGTCCGGCCTCCGGGAAGATCGCCTTCCATCCGGGGCCGAAGGGGCCGGGCGGGTCGCTCGCCACCAACATGTGGATCTGGTCGCTCGGGATGAACTCCCGGAGCAAGAAGAAGAGCGCCGCCTGGCTGTTCCTCCAGTGGGCGACCGGCAAGGAGCATCTGCGCAAGGGCGCGCTCACGTACAACCACATCGACCCGGTGCGGAAGTCGATCGCCCAGGACGGCGCGTACAAGGACAAGATGCGGCACCTGGAGGGGTTCATCGACACCTTCGAGGCGGTCGTCGACCAGACGAAGATCCAGTTCACACCGCAGAGCCAGTTCTTCGACGCGACGACGAGCTGGGCGGCCTCGCTCCAGGAGATCTACGGCGGCAAGAGCGCCAAATCCGTGCTGAACGGGCTGGCGAGTGACCTGGCTCCCAAGGTGGGTTGACGCGGATGGCCGCGGACGCCCCACGCACGACCTCGCTGCCGGAGACCGACCACGGGGCGGCCTCACGCGAGGAGGGCACGCGGCGGGTACGGGCCGTCCCGGCCTGGCGGCGCGGTCTGCGCCCGTACCTGCTGATCGTGCCCGCGCTGCTCCTCACCGGCGGGATCCTCTACCCCTTCGGACTCGGCCTGTACTACACACTGTTCGACTTCTCGGCGAGCAAGCCGCAGCCGGACATGGTGGGCTTCGAGAACTACCGGACCGTGTTCACCCAGCGCGCCTTCTGGGACTCGGCGTGGGTGACGGTGCTGTACGCGGTCGGGGCGGCGGCGTTCGAGACGGTCCTCGGAGTCGCGGTGGCCCTGCTGCTGCACCGCTCCTCACTCGTCGGCCGGGTGCTGGAGAAGATCCTGATCCTGCCGCTGATGATCGCCCCGGTGATCGCCGCGATCATCTGGAAGCTGATGCTGCAGCCCTCGGTGGGCGTGGTGAACCATCTGCTGAAACCCTTCGGCCTGGGGGGAGTTCAGTGGACGGACACCCCGACGGGCGCGCTGCTGTCGTCGATCGCGGTCGACGTGTGGGTCTACACGCCGTTCGTGGCGATCCTCGCGCTGGCCGGTCTGCGGTCGCTGCCCACCTCCCCCTTCGAGGCGGCGGCCGTGGACGGCGCGGGCTGGTGGTACACCTTCCGGCGGCTGACACTGCCGATGCTGTGGCCGTACGTGCTGGTCGCGGTGATCTTCCGGTTCATGGACTCGCTGAAGGTGTTCGACATCATCTACGCCCTGACCGAGGGCGGGCCCGGCGACTCGACCGTCGTCCTGCAGATCCGGGCGTACCTGGAGGCGATCCGCTTCCAGCGCTACAGCTTCGGCATCAGCTACACGATCGTGCTGTGGGCCGTGGTGTACCTGGCCGCGATGGTGCTCGTTCGCCATCTGGGCAAGATCCAGCGGAAGGCCGCGGAGGTGTCCAAGTGAAGGTGAAGAAGCGTCTGTTGGGCTGGCTGGCGGATGCCGCGCTCATCCTCTACTTCGTCTTCGCGCTCTTCCCGATCGCCTGGATGGTGATCCTTTCGCTGAAGCCCGCCAACCAGCTCTTCAGCACCTACTTCTCGTTCACGCCGACCCTCGGCTCGTACCGGACGGTGCTCGGCGACAGCGAGGGAATCCCGTTCGTGCGGTTCTTCGTCAACAGCCTGGTGGTGTCGGTGGGCGCGGTGGCGCTCTCGCTCGTGGTCGGGCTCCCGGCGGCGTACGCGTCGGCACGCTGGCGGTTCAAGGGCTCCGAGAACCTGATGTTCACGCTGCTGTCGTTCCGGTTCGCACCCGAACTCACCGTGATCATCCCGCTGTTCGTGCTCTACCAGAAGCTCGGCCTGTTCGACACGTACGTCGGCATGGTGTGGGTGCTGCAACTCGTCACGCTCCCGCTGATCGTGTGGATCATGCGGTCGTACTTCGCCGATCTGACCCCGGAGCTCGAGCAGGCGGCCCTCCTCGACGGCTACACCCGCAAACAGGCGTTCTTCAAGGTCGCCCTGCCGCTGGTCAAGCCGGGCATCGCGGCCGTGTCGCTGCTGGCGTTCATCTTCGCCTGGAACAACTTCGTCTTCCCGCTGATCCTCACCTCGAACGAGGCCCAGACCGTGACCGTGGGCGCACTGTCCTTCCTCGGCGGCGACCGCCCCAAGTACAACCTCACGGCCGCCGCCGCGCTGATCTCCGTCGTACCGCCGCTGCTCCTTGCGCTGACCATCCAGCGGTATCTGGTGCGGGGGCTGTCGTTCGGGGCGGTGAAGTCGTGATCAGACTGCAGGGGATCCGGAAGGCCTACGGCAGGGCCACCGCCCTCGACGGGCTCGAACTCGACGTGCGCGAGGGGGAGTTCTTCTGTCTGCTCGGGCCCTCCGGCGCGGGCAAGACCACCACCCTGAAGACCGTCGCCGGACTGGAACAGCCGGATGCCGGGACGGTCGAGCTCGGCGGCGCCGACATGACCGGTGTGGAGCCGTACGACCGTGGCGTGGCCATGTGTTTCGAGAGCTACGCCCTCTACCCGCACCGCTCCGCCTACGACAACCTCGCCTCCCCGCTGCGCTCGCCCCGGCACCGGCTGCCGGCCGCCGAGGCCCGCGACCGGATCGCGGCGATTGCCGAACTCCTCGGCATCGGCGGCCTGTTGGACCGTCCGGTCGGGCAGCTGTCCAACGGTCAGCGGCAGCGTGTCGCGCTCGGCCGGGTGCTGGTGCGGCCCGCGCGCGCCTTTCTCCTCGACGAGCCGCTCTCCCATCTCGACGCCAAGCTGCGCCAGCAGATGCGTGCCGAGCTGAAGGCGATCGGCGCCGTCCAGAACACGACCACGCTCTACGTCACGCACGACTCGGTCGAGGCGCTGGCGCTGGGCGACCGGATCGGCGTGATCCGGGGCGGGCGGATCGTGCAGACCGGGACGCGGGAGGAGATCTGGTACCAGCCCTGCGACACGGAGGTGGCGCGGGCGTTCGGGCGCCCGCGGATCAACCTGCTGCCGGGCACGGTGACGGACGCGCACGGCTTCCGCTCGGCGGACGGGGCCGTCGAGCTGCCGGTGGGCGCGGCGGCGGCCCCGGGCACCGAGGTGCTCGTCGGCGTGCGGCCCCGGGACCTCACGATCGGCGAGGGCCCCGTCGAACTCACCGGCACCGTGTACGTCACCGAGGTGCTCGGCCGGGCGGTCGAGGTCACCGTCCGGCTCGGCGGGCTGCACGTCTCGCTCGTCGCGCCGCGCGCGGATGCGGCGGGACTGCGTCCCGACGACCCGGTACGGCTGAGCGTCCGGCCTGAGAACCTGCTGCTGTTCGAGGCCGACCGGCCGGAGCGCCCAGGACGACGGATCGGGAAGAGCGCACGATGAGCAGCAACAACAGCGGTGGTGGCAGCGGTGGGGCACAGCAGGGGCCCGCGGCCCGGCAGTCCGCCATGGCCGAGCGGGTCCTGGCCGACGGTTCGGCGACCGCGGCCGAGCTGGCCGAGCGCTTCGGAGTGAGTCTGATGACCATCCACCGCGACCTCGACGAGCTCGAACGGCAGGGAATCGTCAGGAAGTTCAGGGGCGGGGTCACCGCGCAGCCGTCCGGCGTCTTCGAGTCGAACGTGCAGTACCGGCTGAAGACCATGCGGCCGCAGAAGGCCGCCGTCGCCGAGCACGCGATGAGGCTGATAGAGCCCGGCATGGCGATCCTCCTCGACGACTCGACGTCGACCCTGGAGATCGCGCGCAGGCTCCGGCTCGGCGAGATCACCCCGCTCACGGTCGTCACCAACTTCCTGGAGGCGATCAACCTGCTCGCCGACCAGCGGGGCATCCACCTGATGGCGCTCGGCGGCGACTACGACCCGCTGCACTCCTCCTTCCTCGGGGTGTCGTGCGTGGAGGCGGTGCAGTCGCTGCGCGTGGACGTCTGTTTCGCGTCGACCTCGGCGGTGCTCGGCGGGCACGCCTACCACCAGGAGCAGCACATCGTCTCCGTGAAGCGGGCGATGCTCGACTCGGCGGCCCGCAACGTCCTGCTGCTGGACCACACCAAGCTCAGCCGGGTCGCTCTGCACCGGGTGGCCCCGCTGTCCCGCTTCGACCTCGTCCTCGTCGACGACGGGGCGTCGGCGGAGGCGTTGCGCGACCTGGATGAACACAAGGTCCGTTACGAGGTGTGCACGACGAAGTCGGGCAGTGAGTGAAGGAGTGCCGTGAAGGAGGGCGATGACCGCACTGGAGCTTCGTGAGCTGCGCAAGACCTACCGGTCGCGGGGGCGGCCCGCCGTGGACGCCGTACGCGGACTCGATCTGGAGCTGCGCTCCGGCGAGCTGCTGGGGCTGCTCGGCCCGTCCGGCTGCGGCAAGTCGACGACCCTGCGCATGATCGCCGGCCTGGAGACGGTGACCGGCGGCGACATCCTGGTGGGCGGGACATCCGTCGTCGGGCGGCCCGCGCAGCAGCGGAACATCGGCGTCGCCTTCGAGAACTACGCGCTGTATCCGCCGCTGAACGTCGCCGAGAACCTGGCGTTCGGGCTGAAGGCCAGGAGGCGGGGGGCGCGCGGGTCGCGTACGGAGGTCGCCCGCAGGGTCGCCGAGATGGCCGAACGGGTCGCGCTCACCGACCTGCTGGACGCCCGGCCCGCGGGCCTGTCCAGCGGCCAGAAGCAGCGTGTGGCCCTGGCGCGCGCGCTGATCCGCGAGCCGGACGTACTGCTGCTCGACGAGCCGCTGTCCCATCTCGACGCGGCGCAGCGCGACACCACGCGCCGCGAACTCAAGCGCATCCAGCGGGACTTGGGGCACACCACGATTCTGGTCACGCACGACCAGGAGGAGGCTCTGTCGCTCGCGGACCGGATCGCGGTGATGAAGGACGGGGTGATCCAGCAGCTCGGCACGCCCTACGAGATCTACGACTCCCCCGCCAACGTGTTCGTCGCGGACTTCGTCGGCGAGCCCGCGATCAATCTGCTGCCGGGCATCGCGGCCGACGACGGGCAAGTACGGCTGTCGGGCACGGTGCACCTCGCGCTGCCGGTGCCCGTGGCGAGGGGCCGCGAGATCGTGGTCGGGATCCGGCCGGAGGACCTGCGCCTCACGGAGGGCTCCGGCGAACGCGGACTGCCCGCCCGGGTCGTGGCCCATGAGCCCCTGCTGGAGTCGGGAATCGCCACCCTCGCCCTCGAAGGCGTCGAACGGCCACTGGTCGTTCTCACCGACCCGGAGGTGCGGCTCGCGAGCGACGAACGGGTGCGGGTGGCCGCCGACCCCGCGCTCACCCATGTCTTCGACGCCGAGACAGGAGAGTCCCTGCGATGACCGAAGGTGCGATGACCGGAGCTGCGGCTTCCGGGGCCGCGATGACCGAAGTCCTGCGTGTCGTGGCCGCCGGCGACCACTTCGTGCTGCCGAGGCTGATCGCGGAGGCGGTCACCGACGCGCTGCCCCGCGAGTCCGGCCGGGGTGTGCTGATCCGTGAACTGACCCTGGGCTGGCCCCTGGAGCCGTTCGGCCCGGTGGCCGAGGTGACCGAGGCCAGCGACGTCGAGGAGGAGTTGATCGAGGCCCTGGCGGACGAGAGGGAAGTACTCGTCACCCAGATGGGCCCGGTCACCGCACGCGTCCTGGAGGCCTCACCGGCGCTGCGCCTGGTCGTCGTCTGCCGGGGCGGCCCGGTGAACGTGAACCTGGACGCGGCCAAGTCCCGTGACGTACGGGTGTGTTACGCGCCGGGGCGGAACGCCGCCGCCACCGCCGAGTTCACCGTCGGCCTGCTGCTGGCCGCCCTGCGCCGCATCCCGCAGGCCCATGAACTCCTTGTGCGACAAGGGAGTTGGGAGGGCGCGAGTTACTACACCTACGAGCACAGCGGCCTGGAACTGGAGGACCTGCCGGTGGGCCTGGTCGGCTACGGCGCGGTCGGCAGCAGGGTCGCCCGTGTGCTGTGTGCCTTCGGCGCGCGGGTGATGGTCTACGACCCCTACGTGCGCGGTGAGGTGCACGGCCTGCGCGTCTCTTCACTCGACGAACTCCTGCGCCGGTCCCGGGTGATCACCCTGCATGCCCGGCTCACGCCCGAGACGCGTGGCCTGATCGGTGCCCGCGAGCTCGCGCTGCTGCCGCCCGGCGCGGTAGTGGTGAACGTGGCGCGTGGCCCGCTGCTCGACGAGGGCGCGCTGTGCGACGCGCTGGAGAGCGGCCGGCTGTCGGCTGCGGCACTCGACACGTACGAACGGGAGCCGGTACCCGCCGGCTCGCGGCTGTTCGGCCTCGCCGAGCGCGTGGTGCTGACCCCGCACCTGGGCGGGGCCAGCCGGGCCGTGGCCGAGAAGGCGGCGGCGATCGCGGCCGCGGAGGTGGGCCGATGGGCGCGTGGGGAGCCGCTGGCGCACTGCCTGACGTGAGGGTCCTACGAGCGCCGTCGAGGTGAGGAGATCGGGCATGTACGTCGGGATCGATGTGGGCACGTCCGTGGTGAAGGCCGCCGCATTCGACGACGCGGGGCGCCAACTCGCCGTCGAGGCACGGCCGGTGGGCCTCACCATCCGGGACGGCTTCGTCGAGCAGGACATGGAGGAGGTGTACGCCGCGGTCGTCGCCGTCCTCTCCGCGCTGACCGCCGCCGTACCCGGCCCCGCCGAGCTGGCGGGGCTGACCGGGCAGGGTGACGGGGTGTGGCTGGTCGACGCGGCGGGGCGTCCGGTGCGGTCCGCCGTCTCCTGGATGGACGGCCGGGCCCATGAACTGCTCGACCAGTGGCTGGCGGACGGCACGTTCGAGACGGTCTTCCGGCGCACCGGAAACGCCATGTTCCCCGGCTGCCCCGGCCCGCTGCTGGCCTGGCTGGAACAGCACGACCCCGCGTCCCTCGACGCCGCCACCACCGCGCTGTACTGCAAGGACATGGTCTTCCAGCGGCTGACCGGCGTCCGGGCCACCGATGTGTCGGACGCGTCGATGCCGTTCCTCGACCCGAGGACGCGGGCGTACGACAACCGGGTCGTGGAGCTGCTCGGCCTCACCCACCGGCGCGGGCTCCTCGCGCCGGTCAGCGACCCCGTCGCCACCGGGCAGACGCTCGGCGAGGGCCCGCCGCCGGGGCTTCCCGCGGGCACGCCGGTCAGCAACGGCCCGTACGACCTGCCGGCCTGCGCGCTCGGCGCCGGGCTCACCGAACCCGGCGACGGGCTGCTGATCGTCGGGACCTGTCTGGCCAGCCTGGTGGGCACGACGGACCTCGACCTGACGGGCGAACCGGCCGGCCTGTACATCTCCACCGACCGGGTCGGGTACTGGCTGCGCGCCATGCCCGCGATGGTCGGCACCGCCGCGCTCGACTGGGTGCTGTCGACCACCGGCGTCCAGCACGACGAGGTGGACGCCCTGCTGGAGGCGACTCCGCCCGGCGCGCACGGTGTCCGTGTCCTGCCGTACTTCGCCCCCTCCGGCGAGCGCGCCCCCTTCGTGGAACCGCGACTGCGCGCCGAACTCACCGGTGTCTGCCTGGAGTCCACCCGCGGCGACCTGATCCGCGCCACCTGCGAAGGCATCGGCTATGCGGCCCGCCACTGTCTGGAGGCGGCGGGGCTGACGGGGACCCTGGCGGTCTGCGGCGGCGGCACCCGCAGTACCGCCTGGATGCAGCTGCTGTCCGACGTACTGGGGCGGCCCCTGCGGGTCGTGGAGGGTGAGGTCGGCGCGCGCGGCGCGGTCCTCGCCGCCGCCGCGCGGCTCGGGGTCACCCTCGACACGGCCGCCTGGACCGAGCCGACGGTCGTCATCCCGCCCGACCCGGCGCGGGCCGCGTACTACGCCAAGGCGTACGAGGACCACTTGTCCCGCCTGGCCGAGGCCAGGACCCGCGCCCGCCACTGACGTCTTCGCCCCCTCCGCCCCTGCCCGTCCCGTACCTGGGGGCTGCCGCCCCCAGACCCCCGCAATCGGCCTGAACGGCCTCGTCCTCAAACGCCGGACGGGCTGAACAGCGCCTCCGGCCACCTCCGAAGGGAAGTCGTATGACCACGCGTCCGAGACGGAGAAGCCTGCTGCTCGCGGCCGCCGGGACGGCCGTGGCCGCCTCCGCGCCCGCCGAGGCCACGGCCGGGCCCCGCCCCACCCCCGTGGTCATCGGCCACCGCGGCGCGGCCGGCTGGCGGCCCGAGCACACGGCGGCGGCGTACACCTACGGCGTGCAGACGGGCGCCGACTGGATCGAGCCGGACCTCGTGCCCACCAAGGACCACGTCCTGGTGGTCCGGCACGAGAACGAGATCTCCCAGACCACCGACGTCGCCGCACACGCCGAGTTCGCCGGGCGCAGGACGACGAAGACGGTGGACGGGAAGCCGGTCACCGGCTGGTTCACCGAGGACTTCACGCTCGCCGAGCTGAAGACCCTGCGGGCGGTCGAGCGCCTCCCGCTGGTCCGCAACCGCAACACCGTCTTCGACGGCCGCCTTGAAGTGCTCACCTTCCAGGAGGTCGTGGACCTGGCCCGCCGTCTCTCGAGGACGTACGGCCGCACGGTCGCCGTCTTCCCGGAGACCAAGCACCCCACCTACTTCCGCTCCCTCGGCCTGGAGCTGGAGCCCGAACTGGCCCGTCTGATCCGGCGCAACCGGCTCGGCGCCCGCGAGTGCGTGGTGCAGTCCTTCGAGCCGACGAGCCTCAAGCGGATCGCCGCCGAGCGGCTGCGGGTCCCGCTGTGGCAGGCCCTGGGCACCACCGGCGGGCCCTACGACCTGGTCTCGTCCGGCGATCCGACGACGTACCGGGACATGATGACCCCGGCGGGCCTGGCGAGGATCGCCGCGTACGCGCAGTGGATCGGCCCCGACAAGTCCGCGATCGTGCCGGTGGGCACGGACGGCCGCCTGGGCACCCCCACCGCGCTGCTCGCCGACGCCCACGCGGCGGGCCTGAAGGTCGGCCCGTACACCTACCGCTGCGAGAACCAGTTCCTGCCGGCCGACTTCCGGCGCGGGACGGGACCGAACGACTTCGGTGACGCTTTCGCCGAGTACTCCCTCTATTACGGGCTCGGGGTGGATGCTGTCGTGACGGATTTCCCGGATCTGGCAGTGATCGCGCGGAGGGGCTCGTGACCAAGTACCTGGACTGCCCGACCTGTGGCGGCATGCACGACTTCCGCCTACTGAACGACGCAGAGAAGGCGGCCGTCAGGGCGACCAAGCGGTTCACCTATGTGCACGATCTCTGGCGCTGCACCGTCCGGGGGTGCGTACGGTTCCAGCGCTGGGACAAGAAGAACGAGGGCGGCCTCCTCCCCGAGGAGTTCCGGGAGAAGGCCGCCGAGTCGTGACGCGTGACCCGTCTCGCGCCGGGTGACCTACAGGTTGCTGAAGTCCGGCCCCGCCGTCCGCGTCCGCTTGATCTCGTAGAAGCCCGGCACGGAGGCGACCAGCAGCGTGCCGTCCCACAGCTTGGCGGCTTCCTCGCCCTTGGGGGCCGGGGTGACGACCGGGCCGAAGAAGGCGATCTGCTCGCCGTCGGCGCCCGGCACCGCGATCACCGGAGTGCCGACGTCCTGGCCGACCTTCTCGATGCCCTCCTTGTGGGAGGCGCGCAGCTCGGCGTCGAACTCGAAGTCCTCCTGGTCGGCGTAGTCGATCAGGTCGGCGGGGAGGCCGACCTCGTCGAGCGCGGCGGCTATCGCTTCCTTCGTGGGGCCCTGGCCCTCGTTGTGGAAGCGGGTGCCGAGCGCGGTGTAGAGCGGACCGAGGATGTCGGAGCCGTGCTTCTGCCAGGCCGCGGTGACGACACGGACGGGCGCCCAGGCCTTGGTGGTCAGCAGCTCGCGGTACTCCTCGGGCAGCTCGTCCAGCTTGGGCTCGTTCAGGACGGCCAGGCTCATGATGTGCCAGCGGACCTCGATGTCCCGGACCTTCTCCACTTCCAGGACCCAGCGCGAGGTCATCCAGGCCCAGGGGCACAGCGGATCGAACCAGAAGTCGACAGGGGTCTTCTCGGACACAGCGGACATGGCTCTCCTCGGAAGGTGGTCTTTCCCGGGGCAACACCGACGGGCGCCCACCCCATTCCCGGTGTCCGCTGTCAGGTGCACATGGCAGGATCGGTGCTGTTCAGCCGTACCCGTGACCAGACACACACGCCACAAGGGAGTGCCGCCCGTGCCCGGTGAGAATCTGTCCCGCGACGAGGCCCGGGAGCGGGCCGCCCTGCTGTCCGTCGACGGGTACGAGGTGTCCCTCGACCTGCGGTCCGCGGTCGGGGACGCGCAGAGCGAGCCGCGGACGTTCCGCTCCGTGACCACGATCCGCTTCCGGTGCGCCGATCCGGGCGCCACGAGCTTCGCCGACCTGATCGCGCCGAGTGTGACGGCGGTCTCACTCAACGGCAAGGACCTCGACCCGGGCAGCGTCTTCGACGGGACGAGGATCGAGCTGGCGGAGCTGGCCGCCGAGAACGAACTCGTCGTCGACGCCCAGTGCGCGTACTCCCGCACCGGCGAGGGCATGCACCGCTTCGTCGACCCGGAGGACGGCGAGGTGTACCTGTACACGCAGTACGAGCCCGCCGACTCCCGGCGGGTGTTCGCGGGCTTCGAGCAGCCGGACCTGAAGGCCCCCTACCGCTTCGAGGTCCGGGCGCCCGAGGGCTGGACGGCGTGGAGCAACGGCGTCGGCGAACTGGTCGGCGGGGTGTGGAAGTTCGCCGAGACGAAGCCGATCTCGACGTACATCACCGCCATCGCCGCCGGCCCGTACCACTATGTGACGGACTCCTACGAGCGGGTCTTCGAGGACGGTACGCGGCTGGAGATCCCGCTCGGCGCGATGTGCCGCAAGGGGCTCGCCCGGCACTTCGACGCGGACGACGTCTTCCTCGTCACCAAGCAGGGGCTGGACTTCTTCCACGACCACTTCGACTACCCGTACCCGTTCGGGAAGTACGACCAGGCGTTCGTGCCGGAGTACAACCTCGGCGCGATGGAGAACCCCGGACTGGTCACGTTCCGCGAGGAGTTCATCTTCCGCGGCAAGGTGACGCAGGCCGCGTACGAGCGCCGCGCCAACGTCGTCCTGCACGAGATGGCGCACATGTGGTTCGGCGACCTGGTGACCATGGTGTGGTGGGACGACCTGTGGCTGAAGGAGTCCTTCGCGGACTTCATGGGCACGTTCTCGATGGCCGAGGCGACCCGCTTCACCAACGGCTGGGTCACCTTCGCCAACAACCGCAAGGCCTGGGCGTACCGCGCCGACCAGCTCCCCTCCACACACCCGATCACGGCCGACATCCGTGACCTGGAGGACGCGAAGCTCAACTTCGACGGCATCACGTACGCCAAGGGTGCCGCCGTTCTGAAGCAGTTGGTGGCGTACGTCGGCAGGGACGCCTTCCTTGAGGGTGCGCGCCGCTACTTCAAGCAGAACGCGTACGGCAACACGCGCCTGGGCGACCTGCTGTCGGTCCTGGAGGAGACGAGCGGGCGCGACATGACGGCCTGGTCGCGGGCCTGGCTCCAGACGGCGGGCGTCAACTCCCTCACGCCGCAGGTGATCCTGAACTCCGAGGGCCGGATCACCGAGCTGGCCGTGCTGCAGGAGGCGGCGGAGTCCCACCCCGAACTGCGGCCGCACCGGGTGGCGGTGGGTTTGTACCGGCGCTCGCCCGAGGGCGCCCTCGAGCGGTACGCGCGCGCCGAGGTGGACGTCGAAGGACCGCGCACCGTCGTCGGTGAACTGGCCGGAGCGGACGCCCCCGAACTGGTGCTGGTCAACGACGACGACCTGACGTACTGCAAGATCCGCTTCGACGAGACCTCGCTCGCCACACTGCGGGACCAACTCGGCGACCTCACCGACCCATTGTCGCGCGCCCTGTGCTGGTCGGCGCTGTGGAACCTCACGCGCGACGCGCTGATGCCCGCCCGCGACTTCGTCGACCTCGTCCTGCGCTTCGCGGGCCGCGAGTCCGACATCGGCGTCCTGCAGATGCTGCACGCCTGGGCGAACTCGGCGCTCACCCACTACGCGCAGCCGCAGTGGCGCGAGACGGGCGGGCGCCTGCTCGCGGAGGGCGCGCTGCGGGAGCTGCGGCTCGCCGAGCCGGGCAGCCAGCACCAGCTGACCTGGGCGCGCTTCTTCGCGGCGGTCGCGTCGAGCGAGGCCGATCTCCAGCTCCTCCAGGGCCTGTTGGAGGGAACGGCCAAGATCGACGGTCTGGAGGTGGACCAGGAGCTGCGCTGGTCGTTCCTGGAGCCGCTGGCCGCGCACGGTGCCGCGGACGAGACCGTCCTCGGGGCCGAGCTGGCCCGCGACGACACGGCGTCCGGCAAGCGCCACCAGGTGCGCTGCCTCGCCGCCCGCCCCTCGGCGGCGGTCAAGGCGCAGGCGTGGGCGTCGGTCGTGGAGTCCGACGCCCTCTCCAACGCCCTGGTCGAGGCCACGATCGCGGGCTTCGCCCAGTCCTCGCACCGCGAGCTGACCGCGCCGTACGCCCCGAAGTACTTCGAGGCGATCGAGCGCGTGTGGGCCGACCGCTCCATCCAGATCGCCATGGACGTGGTGAAGGGTATGTTCCCCTCCCTCCAGGACTCACCGGAGACCCTGGACGCCACGGACAGCTGGCTGACCGCCCACGAGGACGCGCCGCCGGCCCTGCGCCGGCTGGTCCTGGAGGCCCGGGACGACCTGGCGCGAACGCTGCGGGCGCAGGCGTGCGACGGGGCCGCCGCCGGCTGACACGAGCATGGCAGCCATGGCCAAGGATTGAGCCTGCCGTCACCGTTACGAAATTCAGGCAAACGGAACCGTAACCCCTGGTCCCACCCGAACGGACCAGGGGTTTTCCCTGCCTACTCGGCAACCGAACACCCGTCCTTTAGTGCCATCTTGTCCAGATTTGTCGACAGGCGTGTAACAGCGGTTAGGACGCCGATCCGGAGCGGGAAACCCCGGGTCATGAACCACAACACCCCGCTCTCCCCCCGCCCCCTCCGTCACCTCTCCGACGTCCAGCGCCGCGTCCTGACCACGGGCCAGCTGCGTGAGCACGGCGTGACGGCCGCCGAGACGAACGAGCAGTGCCGTCCCGGCGGCGCCTGGCAGCAGCTCCTGCCGGGGGTCTTCCTGCTCCACCCGGGCCCGCCCACCTCGGAGGAGCGGCTGCACGCGGTCCTGCTGTACGCGGCCCGCGGCCCGGTGCGCGAGCTGTCGACGGCGATCCCTGCGCAGCCCGGCTCGGAGGAGGCGCACGCACCGCTGCGCTACACCGACGCGGTGGTCACGGGTCTTGCCGCCCTCGCACTGCACGGCTTCGCGTCCGCGCCGCCGCTGCTCTCGCTCGATCGGATCGACGTCCTGGTCCCCCGGCTGCGCCGGCTGCGCTCGACGGGCTGCGCCCAGGTGATCCGCACGGCCGCGCTGCCCGCGCCCGACCTCGTCGCGGGCGTCCCGGTCGCCCCGGTCCCGCGCGCCGTGGCGGACGCGGTGGCCGAGCTGACGGACGCGAACGCGGTACGGCGGCTGCTGACCGAGGCCGTACGCGGAGGGCACTGCGAACCCGCCGCGGTGGTACGGGAGTTGACCCAGGCCAAGCTTCTGAACCGCCCGCACGTGGTGGACGCCGTCGACTCCCTCATCGCCGAGGGCCGCGCGATCGCGGAGGACCGCCTGTACCGGATGGTCCAGGAACACGGCCTGCCCGACCCGGTCTGGAACGTGGACCTCAGGCTCCCCGGCGGCCCTCACCTCGGCGGCCTCGACGCCTACTGGCCCGACCAGGCCGTCGCCGTCGAGTTGGACACCCGCGCCCCCCGCCAGGACGAGGACGCCATGTGGTCCGAGTACGCCCGCAAACGCGAGGTCCTCGAACGTCTCGGCATCACCGTCGTGCACATCACCCCGAAGAAGCTCCGGGAATCCCTCGACCAACAGGCCACCGTCGTCCGCACCGCCCTGATGGCGTCGAACGAACGCGACCCGGCCGCCTATGTCGTGGTGCTGCCGCGGTAGTGACGGACCGCGCCCGCACCAGGAGGGGAGAGGAGGGGCCACCGGGGTGCCGGGGCCCCTCCTTCGTATGTGTCCGCAGGCAGGGCCGGACGTCTACTCGGTCCCGCAGAACTCCGCCTCGATCACCGCCCCCGCGTCTCCCGACCAGTCGCCGTTGAAGTTGAAGGCGAGGGAGTGGCGGCCGTCAGGGGTGGTCGCGGCTGCCGAGGAGGAGCCGTGGATGCCGCCGTCGTGGCCCCAGAGGTGGGTGCCGCAGGAGAGGGTGATGTCGGCGATGCCCAGGCCGTAGCGGTTGGCGGAGCCCTCGATCCTGATGGTGGTCTTCATCTCCTTGAGCTGCTTCTTCGGCAGGAGCTTGCCGCGCAGGAGGGCCGAGTAGAAGCGGTTCAGGTCGGCGGAGTCGGAGATCACCTCGCCGGCGGAGGAGGCGAGGGAGGGGTTGAGTTTCGTGACGTCGTACGTCGGACCCGTCGTCGTCTCGGCGAGCTTGGAGTAGGCCCGGCTGCTGGGCTGCGGGACCGTGACCCGGGTGCCGGGGAGCGAGGTCGCGCTCAGGTGGAGCGGTTCGATGATGCGGTGGCGGATCTCCGTCGCGTAGGAGTGGCCCGTCACGCTCTTGATGACCATGCCCGCCAGTACGTAGTTCGTGTTCGAGTAGCTCCACGACGTGCCGGGCGCGAAGAGCGGCTTGTGGGACATGGCGATCCCCACCAGCTGCTTCGGCGTCTTGGTGTCGTAGCGGTGCTTGAAGAAGCCGTCCTTCAGGAAGTACGTGCGGCCGAAGGTGTCGTCCGCCGTGTAGTTGAAGATCCCCGACGTGTGGTTGAGGAGCTGGCGCACGGTGATCTTCCTGCCGTCGTGGCCATGGCCGTGGACCACGCCCGGCAGCCACTTGTCCACGGTGTCGTCCAGCGACAGCCTGCCCTCCGCCTCCAGTTGGAGCAGGACGGTGGAGACGAACGTCTTGGTGATGCTGCCGACCCGGTAACGGTCGTCGGCACTGCGCGGCTTGCCCGTCTTGAGGCTGCCCACGCCCGACGTCGCCTTCCAGGTGCCGTGCGCGTCCTTGGCCTGGAGCGCGACGCCCGGGACGCCGTCCTTCACGGCCGCGTCCATGGCCGCCCGGGTGGCGCCGTGGTCCCCTCCCGCGGGCGCCGCGGTCGCGGGTCCTGCCAGTGTCGCCGCCAGCGCCACCGCGGTGGCCGCCGCCAGCGCCGTACCCACTCCCGAAACCGGTCCTCTGCGCACCGACATGTCTTCCCCGTCCGTCGAGCTTCGTGGTCGCGGGGAAGGACCGGGGCGGGGTGCGCAAAGGTTGCCTGTGATACGGCAGTTGAGCGGGATTCAGCCCTTCTTCAGGACCAGCTCGGTGTTGCGGTCCACCGCCGAGCCCGTCAGGTCCGTCCTCGCCCCGGGGGCGTTGAAGGACAGTTCGCGGTAGAGCGCCGCCAGGCCCGTCTGGGTGAGGTCGGCGTAATCCGTGCGGTGCGGGGCGCCGGACTCGATGAGGGTGGTGAAGAGGGAGAGTGTGCCGTCGTGGTTGTCCACCAGCTCGATGACACGGGCGAGTTGGGGGAAGTCGACGTGCGAGGCGGTGGAGACCTCCCAGAAGGGGTGGCGGCCCGCGCCTTGGTGGGCGACGATCTCGTTGCGGTGGGTGTGGCCGTTCACCCAGGCCAGGACGTTGCGGTGGTTGCCGAGAAGAGCGACCAGCTCGGCGCCGTCGTGCCGCCGTTCGCGCGGGTGCGCCGGGTCGGTGCGCGGGTTCTGCATCGACTTGCTGGTGTGGTGACTGAAAACGATGACGTACGAGTCGTTGTTCTCGCTCAGCGTCCGCTCCAGCCACTTCAGCTGGGCCGTGCCGATGGAGCCCGCGTAGTGGCCGCCCGGGTCGGTGGTGTCCAGGCTGATGCCGAGGACGTCCTCGGCGATGCGGAAGGTGTAGTACTGCGTGTTCGCCGCGAGGTTCGCCGACGAGTAGCCGTGCCCGATGGGGCCGGGGCCGGTGTTCGCGGGGTCGAGGTGCGCCCGGAGGTATTCGGCGGGCGTGAACGGGGCGCGCCGCTCGTCCGGGGTGACCGAGCGCAGGTCGCGGGTGTGCGCCTTCAGCATGTCCCTGAACTGGACACCCTTGGGGTCCTTGCCGTCCTTGATGGCCTTCAGCAGGGTCTTGCTGGTCGCGGCGGGCAGTGACATCAGCTTCTTGCCGCCGGTCGCGAAGTCGGTGAGGTAGGAGTCGCCGTGCGCGTAGCAGCCCAGGGGCAGCGCGTCGTGGTTGCCGACGGTGGAGTACCAGGGCAGACCGAGGCCGGGGCTTCGCACTTCGCGGATCGCGGCCTCCAGGAAGCCCTGGATGCGCGGGAAGCCGAGCTGCTTGTCGGCGTCGCGGAGGGCGGCGTCGGGCTGCCAGTAGAGCTTGAGGTCGCTGCTCTGGACGCCCTCGTAGTGGCGCGGGTCACCGGAGTTGGGGGTGATGCGGCCACCGCTCATGACCTTCAGGAACCAGTCCAGTTCCGTCTTGGAGTTGTTGTCCGTGTTGTCGCCGGTTGTCATGACGAAGTGGAGCGGGGAGCCGGTGACGGGCGCTCCCCGCAGGGTGTTGACGCGCTCGACGAGCGAGACGGCGCCCGCGACGGACAGGGTCTCCTGCGGCCGCCAGGCACTCGCGGACTGGGACCGCAGGAACTCCAGGCGCAGCGGGTGCTGGGTGTCGACCAGGTGCAGGTCGGTGAACTGCACGAAGGCGGCGAGCGCGGTGCGCCGTGCGGCGCGGCCCGAGTGCGGCGTGGCGAGCTCGCCGCGCACGACGCGCTTCCAGGCGGGGCCGTCGCCGAGCCGGCGGTAGCCGGAGCTGCCGCGGGGCGTGGCGACCGAGGACAGCGTGGTGCCGCGGGTGTAGGGGGCCAGCGGCGCGGCGGGCGCCTGGCGGGACACGGCGATGGGTGCCTCCTGCGCGGCGGCAGGAGCGTGTCCGGTGGCGGCGTGGGCCGCGGAGTCGGGCCGCAGGGCGAAGCCGACGCCCGCGGAGAGGGACACCGCTCCGGTGGCGGCCAGCACGGTGCGGCGGTTGACGGCGGCAGGTACGGCGGAAGCTGCGGCGGTGGCGACAGAGCGTATGCGCGGCATGGCGCGATCTCCCCGAGTACGAACGCGTCGGCGGTGGTCGCGGGGAGTGCGTTGCGCGGACTCCCCACTCACACTGAATCGTTGGCACCGGGGATGACCTGGACGTTAACTGAGCAGCAACGGGCAACGCCGATCACCGTACGTGGATCTTGGACTACCCTGCGCGGCCATGGAGCCCTCTCCGAACGGCCGGAAGCCGGTCACTCCGCGTTCATCTGCCGGGGTACTCCACCTGGTCCGAGGGGGTTTTCCCGCTTCTCGGCGCTAGGGGGTGTTTTGAAAGTCCTGTGCGGTGCCCGCGGTGTTCGGTGCGTGCCCTCGGCGTGCCGGACGATGGCCCTCGTACTGGACGTACTTGGGGCTTCGTCCGGTGCGGCGAGGGTGCGTGCCGGGCGCCGTGGGTACTGTGCGGGACTTTCACAACACCCCCTAGTCGACGGGGTTCTCCCGCTCCTCCGCCCGGGTCGCCGTCCGGCCCAGGGCCGGGCGCTGTCGCCACAGCTCCAGGCCGACGTCGACGAGTCCGACGCGCTGCAGCGCGGGCACCTCGTCGAGGGGGTGCCAGGCCGCCATGTCCGTGGAGCCGTTCGTCTCGTGGCGCAGGTCGCCGCCGGTGATCCGGGTCTCGTAGACGATCCTGAGGCCCTGGAAGTCGGCGGCGGTGCCGAGCCGACGTGGGTAGCGGCGCCGGGTGGAGTCGATGCCGAGGAGCGTGAGCGGCTCGACGGTGTAGCCGGTCTCCTCCTCGGCCTCGCGGATGACGGTGTCGTACGGGTCCTCGCCGTGGTCCATGCCGCCGCCGGGCAGCGTCCACCGCTTGGTGCCGTCGCCGGCGACCCAGCGGGCCAGCAGCATCTGTCCGTCCCGTACGCATACGGCGTAGGCCGCCACCCTCAACTCCTTGTGCATGCCCAGACGTTACGACAGGGCGGGGTTGGCCGGTGAGTACTCGGGCGGTCCCCAGCGCAGCGGACTCGCGCCCGGGGCATCCACGACCCCCTCGACGGTGAAGCGCACCGTCCGCTCCCCTTCCCCGTCGAACTCCGTCCGCGCCCGGCCCGTGAGCTGGAGCACCGCCCCCGACGTCCAGTCCAGGAAGAGCAGGCCGCAGCGCGCGTCGGCCGTCAGGTTGCCGAGGGTGAGGTACATGGAGTTGCCGGGATAGTCACGCCAGTTCAGCTCGCGCGGGGAAGTGACGTGCACGAAGCCGGGGTTGCCGCCCCGATGGCTGGCGTCGGCGCCGTGCGCGTGCACGGTGGCGATGAAGAAGGTGTCGGCGCTCTCGATGAACTCCCGCTGCGAGGAGGTGAGTTCGCTGCCGTGCCGGGGCGCCACGGCAGCCCGCTCGACCGTCTCGTACACCTCTCTGCGCTGCAGGTATTTCGGGCAGTTGGAGAAAACCTGGTCGGCGTCGATCGCGAGGCCGCGGGCGGTGGGAGCGGACCGTCCGTTCAGGCGCATACGGCGGCGGGTGCGCGGGTCGAGTTCGATGGTGCCGACCGCCGTGCCCGCCATGGCGAGGGCGGCGGTGAGCGGGTCGCCCTCGCGGGGGCCGCCCCGGACGGAGATCCGGTGCGGTCCCGTCGCCCGCACGAACCCGGGTTCGCCGGTGAGCAGCGAGGCCCAGACCGCGCCGGTGTCCGGGTCGGCGGCGCCGAGGACCAGCATCGGCTGGAGTTCGAGGAAGGCTGCGGCCACCGGGCGGATGCCCTGCCCGATGGAGCGCCCCACGTGATCGGCGAGGTCGCGGACCCCGACCCGGTCCTGCACGGCCCGCGAGCCGGAGTGATAAGTCACCGCTCCTCCTAGAAGAAACCGCAGGTCGGAGCCGACTCCGACGGCGCTGTCGCACCCTCGACGCCGCTCGGCGTGTAGATCTCCAGCCGGGTGCCGTCGGGGTCGTGGAAGAAGATGCCGCCGGACGCCGAGCCCTCGCGGTGGGCGACCACACCCTCGTACGCGAACTCCACCCCCTGGCCGCGCAGGGCCTCCTCGTACGCCCGCACCCGCTCGACCGTGTCGACCTCCAGGGCGAGGTGGTGCAGGCCCGCGCGCCCCTTGTCGTACGCGCCCTGCGCCTGCTGCCAGAGGGTGAGCACGAGCTGTCCGTCGGTGCCGAGGAACGCGTACCTGCGGTCCTCCTCCTTGCCCTCGCCCGTCACCTCGAAGCCGAGGACGTCGCGGTAGAAGGCGAGCGAGCGGTCGAGGTCGGTGACGTTGAGGCCGATGTGGCCGGTGCGCAGGGTCATGACAGTCCCCATCCGTTCCGTCGGCGGCAGCCCTTGATGGCTAACCCCTGAAAATGAGGTTAGAGGTTAGACTCGAAGAATACAACCGCTCACGTACTCTTGACCGGTTAGCACGGAAGGGAGCCCCACATGTCCGCCGCCCACGACCCGCGCCCGCTCACCGGTGAGCCGCTCGCGCTCGACCTGATGAACACCCGGTGGATGCACGAAGGCGCGGTGCAGGATCTGCTGACGGACACGGACGGGCTGGCGGTATGGCTGGCGGCCAACGGGCTCGACTTCCCCGCCGACGAGGCGGTCCTTCGCCATGTGCACCAGGCGCGCGACGCGCTCAGAAGCGCGGTGGACGGCTCACTCACCGAGGGTGCCGAGCGCGTCGACGCCGTGCTCGCACACGGGCGCATCCGGGCCACCCTGAGCACAGAGGGGCCGGGCGAGCAGCCCGAGTTCAGCAAGCCCTCCTGGGGTCCCGCGTGGCTCGCCGCCCGCAACTACCTGGAGCTCCTGAGCACCGCCCCCGACCGCATCCGCCGCTGCGCGCACGGCTCGTGCATCCTGCACTTCTTCGACACGTCGAGGAACGGCACACGCCGCTGGTGCTCGATGGCGGCGTGCGGCAACCGCGCGAAGGCGTCCCGCCACTACGCGCGAACGAAAGAGAGTTAAGTCGACACAAAGGGATATCCCTACCGACCGATATGTCCATCGATAGCGGGCTATCACTGGCGTGACGTATGGCGGAAGTACGCCATGGCTTCATCTCGCCTCGGTCAACTCTCCCCAAACATCTGCCCCTTAGGCAAAGCTGAGCGGTCATCCGGGTTCACATACCGGACTGACGTGATCGCGTTCCGTGACATCAGCGGAACCGGTCACTCCACGCTCGTTCCTTTACCTACAAGGGATGCTGATGACCCCCGAACCTCAGCGCGCTCCGATCTCGGGCGCGAGACGCGCGGCCCGCATAGCCGTGGCCGCGGGCCTGGTGGCCGCGCTCTCCGCGGCCGGGCCGATACCCATGGCCTTCTCCGCGGACACGGACACCACTCCGGCCGACCCCGCCGTCAAGTCCGCGAGCGCCAAGCTCGGTTCGGACGACGCCGACCTCCTGGCACAGGCCAAGACGGACGGCGCCAAGAACGTCACGATGATGATCGCCACCGCTCCCGGGCAGACCGAGCAGGTCGCCAAGGAACTGGACGCGGTCAAGGGCGGCTCGGTGGGCCGGGCCTACGACAAGCTCGGCTACGTCCGCGCGACCGTGCCCACGGGCAAGGCCGACTCGGCCATCGCCGCCGCCGAGAAGCTGTCCTCCGTGCACGGCATCGACCTGCGCCAGGAGATAGCCCTCGACGACCCCACCCCGAGCGCCGACACGGCCAAGGGCGCCAAGGAGCAGGCCACTTCGGCAGCCACGTACCCGGCGCCGAACGAGAAGACCCCCGCCGTCAACCCGTACAACCCGTCCTTCGAGACGGGCGCCGTCGACTTCGTGAGGAAGAACACGAAGGCGGACGGCCGCGGCGTCACCATCGGCATCCTCGACTCCGGCGTGGACCTCGGCCACCCGGCGCTGCAGAAGACCACCACCGGCGAGCGCAAGATCGTCGACTGGGTGACCTCGACCGACCCGATCCTGGACAGCGACGCCACCTGGCGCCCGCAGGTCACCCCGGTGTCCGGGCCCACCTTCACCTACAGCGGCAAGACCTGGACGGCGCCCGCGGGCTCGTACCAGGTCAGCACCTTCAAGGAGTCCGCCACCACGGGCGGCGACGCCAAGGGTGACGCGAACCGCGACGGTGACACGACCGACTCGTGGGGCCTGCTGTACGACGCCGCGGCCGGCACCGTCCGCGTCGACCTGAACAACAACAACGACTTCACCGACGACACACCGATGAAGCCGTACAAGGACGGCTACCAGGTCGGCTACTTCGGCACCGACAACCCGTCGACCGACGTCGTCGAGCGCCAGCCGTTCGTCGTGCAGATCCGCAAGGACGTCCCGATGGACCCCTACGGCGGCGACTGGGTCGGCCAGAAGCGCGACTTCGTCAACATCGGCGTCATCGAGTCCGAGCACGGCACGCACGTCGCGGGCATCACCTCCGCGAACGGCCTGTTCGGCGGCAAGATGAACGGTGCCGCGCCGGGCGCGAAGATCGTCTCCTCGCGCGCCTGCACCTGGACCGGCGGCTGCACCAACGTCGCGCTCACCGAGGGCATGATCGACCTCGTCACCAACCGCGGTGTCGACATCGTCAACATGTCCATCGGCGGTCTGCCCGCGCTGAACGACGGCAACAACGCGCGCGCCGAGCTCTACACCCGCCTCATCGACACCTACGGCGTCCAGCTGGTGATCTCCGCGGGCAACTCCGGCCCCGGTGCCAACACCATCGGCGACCCCGGCCTGGCCGACAAGGTCATCTCGGTCGGCGCGTCCATCTCCAAGCAGACCTGGGCGTCCAACTACGGCTCGCAGGTGAAGAAGCCGTACGCGATGCTGCCCTTCTCCTCGCGCGGCCCGCGTGAGGACGGCGGCTTCACGCCGACGCTGACCGCGCCCGGCGCCTCGATCAACTCCACCCAGACCTGGCTGCCGGGCTCCCCGGTCGCCGAGTCGGGCTACACGCTGCCGGCCGGCTACTCGATGCTCCAGGGCACGTCGATGGCCTCGCCGCAGGCCGCGGGCGCCTCCGCGCTGCTGCTGAGCGCCGCCAAGCAGCGGCACATCGCCCTCACCCCGGCCGTCCTGCGCACCGCGCTGTCCTCGACCGCCCACCACATCGACGGTGTGCAGGCGTACGAGGAGGGTGCCGGCCTCATCGACATCGTGGACGCCTGGGACGCCATCAAGGACGGTGCCACCGCCCACGACTACACCGTCAAGGCGCCGGTCGACACCGCGATCGACGGCGCGCTGAAGACGCCGGGCTTCGGCACCGGCCTCTACGACCGCGAGGGCGGCCTCAAGGCGGGCCAGAAGAAGACGTACGACGTCACGATCACCCGTACGTCCGGTCCGGACAAGGCCGTTCGCCACGAGCTGCACCTCGCGAACAACAAGGCCCGCACCTTCAGGATCGTGGGCAAGGGCGAGGTGACGCTGCCGCTGAACAAGCCGGTGACCGTCAAGGTCCAGGCCGCCCCCGAGTCCGCGGGCATCAAGAGCGCGATCCTTGAGGTCGACGACCCGGCGACCGAGGGTGTCGACAAGCAGATCCTGACCACCGTCGTGGTCTCCACGCCGGTCAAGTACACGTTCTCCGCGTCGGGTTCGGTGCAGCGCAACAGCACCCGCTCGTACTTCGTGACGGTCCCCGCGGGCGCCAAGTCCCTGGAGGTCGCCATCGGCGGCCTGGCCGACAAGAGCCAGACCCGCTTCATCGGGATCCACCCGTACGGCGTTCCGGTCGAGGACACCGGCACTCCGTACTGCTACAGCAACTACCCGAACACCAACGGCTGCAAGCCCGACGTGCGCGCCTACACGGACCCGCAGGCCGGCGTGTGGGAGATCGAGGTCGAGTCGCGCCGTACGTCGCCGCTGCTCGACAACCCGTACAAGCTGAACGTCGAGGTGCTCGGCGCCGCGTTCGACCCGGCGGTCGTGACCGTTCCCGAGGCGAAGGTCGGCACCCCGGCCGCCGCCTCCTGGAAGGTGACGAACAACTTCGCCGCGCTGGACGGCACGCTGAAGGGCGGCCCGCTCGGTTCCTCGAAGAACGCGCGGCCGACCATCACCGAGGGCGTCACGCAGACCACCACGGTCGACGTGCCCGCGGGCGCCAAGTCGCTGAACGTCGCCATCGGCAACGTCTCGGACGCGGCCGCCGACCTCGACCTGACGGTGTACAACGCCGCGGGCACCCAGGTCGGGCAGTCCGCGGACGGCGACTCGGAGGAGGCGGTCTCCATCGCCTCGCCCGCCGCCGGTACGTACACCATCGAGGTCGTGGGCTACTCGGTCCCGTCGGGCTCGACGGCGTACGACTACCAGGACGTGTTCTTCTCGTCCACGCTCGGCCAGGTCACGGTCGACGAGTCGACGCCGGTCAAGCTCGCCACGGGCGGCACGGCGACGGTCTCCGGCTCGGTCACCGCCGCGGCCGCGGCGCCCGAGGGCCGGGAGTTCTTCGGCCAGGTCCAGCTGGTGAACGCGCGCGGCACGGTCGCGGGCCTCGGCAGCGTGAAGATCGAGAAGGTCACCCCGTAGTTCCTGCGGTGATCGGGGCGGGCGTCCGGGAACGGGCGCCCGCCCTTTCTCATGCGTGCCTGGACTTCCTTGCCGTTACTGGCACTTGATGCCCTTCGACTCGGGCAGCGCGTCGAGGATCGACTGCCGTTCGCGGGCGATGGGTTTCTCGCCCACGGTCCAGTGGTCCGGCCCGGGAGCGTCGCGCATGATGGTGATCAGCGCGTGCTGGCCCTTGCGCAAGGGTGGCTGGAGCTCGTCGGCCACCACGAAGTTGACCTCGCCCGAGCCCTTCGCCGGCTTGTAGTAATGGCTGACGTCCAGGGTGACCCGGCTTTCGTCGTCGCCCGCCATCGGCTCGATGTCGGCGACCGTGCCCTCGACGACGAGCCGCGCGCAGGCGAGGTAGCCCGGGACGCCCACCGAGGCGCCTTTCGCGTCGCCGCTGCTGCTGTCCGCCTTGCTGCCGGCGTCGTCCGCCCCGCTCATGGCGTTGCTTCCGCCGGCCTGGGACAGCAGCCAGCCCATGCCGACGAGCGCCGCGGTGACGCAGACCGCCACGAGCGCGCCCATGGCGAGGGCTAGGGGACGGCGGCCGCGCGTCCTCGGGGCGCCTGCCGGTCGGCGCGCCCGCCGCCTCGGTACCCGTACCGGTCCGGCCTCCTCCACCGGCTCCGCCAGCGCGTCCCCGAGAAGCGCCAACTGCTCCCGCAGCAGCGCCATGTCCGCCACCGCCGCACGATGCTCGGTGGCGAACTCCGGGTCGTCGTGGGCTCCTTCGGGCAGCGGTTCGTCCGTGATCGCGGCCAGCAGCGCGTCCAGTGCCGCACTGTTCTCGTGTTCGGCCACGTCACACCACCTCGTCCTCGTGCAGGCGTTCGCGCAGTGCGCGGACCGCCGTGTGCAGCCTGCTCTTGACCGTGCCCTCCGGTATGCCGAGCTCCTCGGCGATCCCGCGCACCGGCAGGTCGGCGTAGAAGCGCAGCACGAGGACCTGGCGCTGGGCGTCGGGCAGCTCGTCCAGTCCCTGGGCGACAGCGAGCTGGAGCACGCTGGACTCCTCGCCGGAGGGGTGTGCCGGCTGGCGCAGCGAGGCCAGCCGCTCGCCGAGGCGCTCCTGGCGGCGTTTGGCCCGGTGCCAGTCCATCGCGAGGTTCGAGGCGACGACCGCCGCCCACGCGGACACGTCGCGCGGCGCCTCGTCGCCCTTCGCCGCCCGCTCCAGCAGCCGCAGCCTGACCTGCTGCACTCCGTCCGCCAAGTCGGTCTGGGGCACCCCGCCGAGCGCCAGCACCGCCCGCACCCGGCGTTCCTGGGCCGCGTCCAGGGGATCGTCCACCCCCGGGGTGTCCCCCTGGCCACGGCGCGCCTTTCTGCGCAGCACAGCCACCCCTCTCCTCGCCGCGTTTCCTTTACGACGCAGGACCGGGCGGAAACGTTCGCCGTAACGTACGTCACACCCCGGGGATGTCCTGTCCCACTCCTCGGGCTCCACGCCGAAAGGATTGGACAGGTGGGCCCGGGTGAGACGCATGATGGAAGAACCGAGCCAGGTAAAACGCAGGTATAGGGAGTCGCCGTGAAGGTCGGAATCGTCGGAGCCACCGGTCAGGTCGGCACGGTCATGCGCAGCATCCTCGTCGAGCGGAAGTTCCCGGTCGACGAGCTGCGCCTGTTCGCCTCGGCCCGCTCGGCGGGGACGGTCCTCGACGGTGTGACGGTGGAGGACGCCACCACGGCCGACTTCTCGGGCCTGGACATCGTGCTGTTCTCTGCGGGCGGCGCCACGTCGAAGGCGCTGGCCGAAAAGGTCGCCTCGCAGGGCGCGGTCGTGATCGACAACTCCTCCGCCTGGCGCCGCGACCCGGACGTGCCCCTGGTGGTGTCCGAGGTGAACCCGCACGCGATCGCCGACCGCCCCAAGGGCATCATCGCGAACCCGAACTGCACGACGATGGCCGCGATGCCGGTGCTGAAGCCGTTGCACGCGGAGGCGGGCCTCGAAGCGCTGGTCGTCGCCACCTACCAGGCCGTCTCCGGCTCGGGCCTCGCGGGCGTCGAGGAGCTCTTCGAGCAGATCAAGAAGGTCGGCGACGATGCGCCGAAGCTGACGCACGACGGTTCGGCGGCGGAGTTCCCCGCGCCGAACAAGTACGTCGCGCCGATCGCGTACAACGTGCTTCCGCTGGCGGGCTCCATCGTGGACGACGGGCTGAACGAGACCGACGAGGAGCAGAAGCTCCGCAACGAGTCCCGCAAGATCCTGGAGATCCCGGCCCTCAAGGTCTCGGGCACCTGTGTCCGCGTCCCCGTGTTCACCGGTCACTCCCTGCAGGTCAACGCCCGCTTCGCGCGTCCGCTGAGCCCTGAGCGCGCGACCGAGATCCTCGCCGGGGCCGAGGGCGTCGTCGTCACGGACGTCCCGACCCCGCTCACGGCCGCCGGCCGCGACGAGTCCTTCGTCGGGCGCATCCGCCGCGACGAGACCGTCGAGAACGGTCTCGCCCTCTTCATCTCGGACGACAACCTCCGCAAGGGCGCGGCGCTGAACGCGGTGCAGATCGCGGAGCTCGTCGCCAAGGAGCTGAAGGGCTAAGGGGTGTTTTGAAAGTCCTGTGCGGTGCCCGCGGTGTTAGTGCGTGCCCTCGGCGTGCCGGACGAAGGCCCTCGTACTGGACGTACTTGGGGCTTCGGCCGGTGCGGCGAGGGTGCGTGCCGGGCGCCGTGGGTGCTGTGCGGGACTTTCAAACACCCCCTAGGGGGTGTTCGCCCGGGGCTCCGCGCCCCTGCGCACCTCGAACTGGAAGCAGCCGTACTCGACGGCCCTGACGTGCACCAGGGCGACCTCCGGGTCGGCGAAGGCTTCCGCGAGGGCAGCGTCGAACCCGTCGGCGGCCGTCTCCGGTATCTCCAGGAGGCGGCCGCCGACTATGTGTCCCTCCGCGTTGTAGCGGCGCAGCGTGCGCAGGGCGCCGGGGCGGCTGAAGGGGTAGTCGTCGGGGTCGGCGTCGGGCCCCTCGCACGGGTCGGCATGGATGAAGACCGGACCCTGCTCGTCGTACGCGCCCGGCTTGGCCCAGGTCTCGGCCGCCCAGCGACGCAGCGGGGCGTACGAGACGAGGGCGATCTCGTCGCCGGCCTGGGCGGGTCGCAGGCAGCAGCGGAGCGGGCCGCCGCTCTCCGTGGCCGTGTACGGAGCGCAGGGGCGGCCCGCGTCATCGGTGTCGCGAAGCTCCTTGAGAGCCGCCGGCGGGATCGGGAGTGCGGTGTGGTTGGTCATCGCTCCAGACTCCTTCCGGCGGGGCGGCATTTCCGGCGGTATTCGGACGTCGCGTTCGACCGGGCCCGGTCGTTGCTCAGCCCTGGGCGGAGGCGGCCCGGGCGCGCTCCGGGTAGCGGGCGGTGAAGGAGGCGGCGACCGCGAAGCCGGCCACCTGGACGGGGATGGACACTCCGCTGCCGAGGTCGCCCGCGTACACGGCGGCCAGCGCTGCGGCTGTCACCGTGAAGGAGGCCGCCCAGAAGGCGGTGATCACCACGTTGATCCTGCGGAAGAGCGGGGTGTCCCAGACCTCGCGCGGGGCCTGCTTGCGGGCTATGCCGGTGGTGAAGGGGCGCCCCACGGCGAGCGTGGCCCAGGCGGTCACCGCCAGCCAGCCGAAGGAGAGCGTGCCGCTGTAGTCCTGCAGACCACTGTCGGGGCGGGCGAAGGCAAAGGCGGTCAGGGCCGCGAAGTAGACGACGGTGCTGATCTCCAGGATCTTCGCCCCGGCGGCCTCGCCCGCCTGGTGGTCCTTGAAGAGCAGCCAGGCACCGAGCGCGAGCCCTGTCAGCGCACCCCACTGCCAGCCGGCGGACGAGACGACGGCGAAGGCGATCCACGGGATGAAGCCGCGCAGGTAGTTCATGAGGGAGCTCCTAGATCAGGTCGGGCCGGGCCCGGCTGCACATTCCAAGTTCGACATGTCAAAATTAGAAGGTCCTACATTGACGTGTCAAGAGTGGAAGGTAAAGTGGAGCCCATGAGTCTTCGCCATGCGGTTCTCGGGCTGCTCGCCGAAAAGCCGGCCAGCGGCTACGACCTGATGAAACTGTTCGAGTCCTCGCTGTCCAACGCCTGGCCCGCGACGCAGAGCCAGGTGTACGGGGAGCTGGGCAAGCTCACCGACGCCGGGCTCATCGAGGTGGCCTCGGAAGGCCCCCGCGGGCGCAAGGAGTACGCCCTCACCGAGCCCGGCCTCACCGAGCTGCGGCACTGGCTCACCGACGTCGAGCCCACCCGGGTCAGACGCAGCGACGTCCTGCTGCGGGTCTTCTTCCTCGGTGTGCTCACCCCGCTGGAGGCCAAGGCCTACCTGGCCACCGAGGCCGCCCGCGCCGAGCGCCAGCACACGGGGCTCAGGGAGCTGGAGGCGTCGATCGACTGGGGCGACGACCCGATTTCGGTGCACGGGCGCCTCGCCTTGGAGTACGGGCTGCGGATCAGCGCCGCCCAGAAGGAGTGGGCCGACTGGGCCGCCGGGCAGCTGGAGACCCGCTGAGTGCGCCCGGGGCATAACCCCCTGCTCCGTGCTGCCCCGACATGGAAGGATGGCGCAACCGTCACATAACGAGGAGATGACAGGGTGCCTGGCACAAACCTGACCCGCGAAGAGGCACAGCAGCGGGCGAAGCTGCTCACCGTTGACTCGTACGAGATCGATCTCGACCTCTCCGGCGCGCAGGAGGGCGGCACCTACAGGTCCGTGACCACGGTGCGCTTCGACTCCGCCGAGACCGGCGCGGAGTCCTTCATCGACCTGGTGGCCCCGACCGTCCACGAGGTGACCCTGAACGGCGACCAGCTCCCGGTCGCCGAGGTCTTCAAGGACTCGCGGATCGCTCTTCCGGGGCTGCTGGAGGGCCGCAACGTCCTGCGTGTCGTGGCCGACGCCGCGTACACCAACACCGGCGAGGGGCTGCACCGGTTCGTCGACCCGGTCGACGAACAGGCGTATCTGTACACGCAGTTCGAGGTGCCCGACGCCCGTCGCGTCTTCGCGTCCTTCGAGCAGCCCGACCTGAAGGCCACCTTCCAGTTCACCGTCAAGGCGCCCACGGGGTGGACGGTGGTCTCGAACTCGCCGACGCCGGAGCCCAAGGACGACGTCTGGACGTTCGAGCCGACGCCGCGGATCTCGTCGTACATCACGGCGCTGATCGTCGGCCCGTACCACTCGGTGCACAGCGTGTACGAGAAGGACGGCCAGAGCGTGCCTCTCGGCATCTACTGCCGGCCCTCGCTCGCCGAGTTCCTGGACTCGGACGCGATCTTCGAGGTCACCCGGCAGGGCTTCGAGTGGTTCCAGGAGAAGTTCGACTACGCGTACCCGTTCGCCAAGTACGACCAGCTGTTCGTGCCGGAGTTCAACGCGGGCGCGATGGAGAACGCGGGCGCGGTGACCATCCGCGACCAGTACGTCTTCCGCTCGAAGGTCACGGACGCCGCGTACGAGGTGCGTGCGGAGACGATCCTGCACGAGCTGGCCCACATGTGGTTCGGCGACCTGGTGACCATGGAGTGGTGGAACGACCTCTGGCTGAACGAGTCGTTCGCCACGTACACCTCCATCGCCTGTCAGGCGTACGCGCCGAACTCGCGCTGGCCGCACTCGTGGACCACCTTCGCCAACTCCATGAAGACGTGGGCCTACCGGCAGGACCAGCTGCCGTCCACGCACCCGATCATGGCGGAGATCCGCGACCTGGACGACGTGCTCGTCAACTTCGACGGCATCACGTACGCCAAGGGCGCGAGCGTGCTCAAGCAGCTCGTCGCCTACGTCGGCATGGACGAGTTCTTCCGGGGCGTGCAGGCGTACTTCAAGGCGCACGCGTTCGGCAACACGCGCCTGTCCGACCTGCTGGGCGCGCTGGAGGAGACCTCCGGTCGCGACCTGACGACGTGGTCGCAGAAGTGGCTGCAGACGGCCGGCATCAACATCCTGCGCCCGGAGGTCACGACGGACGCGAACGGGGTCATCACCTCCTTCGCGATCCGCCAGGAGGCCCCCGCGCTGCCCACCGGCGCGAAGGGCGAGCCGACCCTGCGCCCGCACCGCATCGCTGTCGGCCTGTACGACCTCGACGACGACAGCGGCAAGCTGGTCCGCGACGACCGCATCGAGCTGGACGTCGACGGCGAGCTGACGGCCGTACCGGAGCTGATCGGCAAGCGCCGCCCGGCCGTGTTCCTGCTCAACGACGACGACCTGTCGTACGCGAAGGTCCGTCTCGACGAGGACTCCCTCGCGTTCGTCACCGAGCACCTCGGCGACTTCGAGTCCTCGCTGCCGCGCGCCCTGTGCTGGGCGTCGGCGTGGGACATGACGCGCGACGCGGAACTCGCGACCCGCGACTACCTCTCGCTCGTCCTGTCCGGCATCGGCAAGGAGTCCGACATCGGTGTGGTGCAGTCGCTGCACCGCCAGGTGAAGCTGGCGATCGAGCTGTACGCCGACCCGACCGCGCGCGAGGCGCTGCTGAACCGCTGGACGGACGCCACGCTGGCCCACCTGCACTCGGCCGCCCCGGCCTCGGACCACCAGCTGGCCTGGGCACGCGCCTTCGCCGCCACGGCCCGTACGCCGGAGCAGCTGGACCTCCTGGAGAGCCTGCTGGAGGGCCGGGAGACCATCGAGGGCCTGGCCGTGGACACCGAGCTGCGCTGGGCGTTCGTGCAGCGGCTCGCCGCGGTCGGACGCTTCGACGAGGCGGAGATCGCCGCCGAGTACGAGCGCGACAGGACGGCGGCCGGTGAGCGCCACGCGGCGACCGCGCGGGCCGCCCGGCCGACGGAGGAGGCGAAGGCGGAGGCGTGGGCCTCGGTCGTCGAGTCCGACAAGCTGCCGAACGCCCTGCAGGAGGCGGTGATCGGCGGCTTCGTCCAGACCGGCCAGCGCGAGCTGCTCGCCCCGTACACGGACAAGTTCTTCGAGGTCGTCAAGGACATCTGGGACTCCCGCTCGCACGAGATCGCCCAGCAGATCGCCATCGGCCTCTACCCGGCCGTCCAGGTCTCCGCGGACACCCTCGCGAAGACCGACGCGTGGCTGGCCTCGGCCGAGCCCAGCGCGGCGCTGCGCCGGCTGATCTCGGAGTCCCGCTCGGGCGTGGAGCGGGCACTGAAGGCACAGGCGGCGGACGCGGCCGCGTAGTCGTCCCTACGGCCATGGGGGCGCCCGGCATCATGCCGGGCGCCCCTTTGCGTGCTCTCAGCGCAGGACCATCCCGCCGGTCACGTTGACGAAGGTGCCGGTGATGCCTGCCGCGTGGTCGGAGGCGAGGAAGACGGCGGTGGCGGCGACCTCGGCGAGGGTGGGGTTGCGGCGGGTCGCGCGCATCCCGGCGAGCTGGTCGATGATGCCCTGGACAGCCGCCTCGTCGATCGCCGGATTGACCGCGGCGAGCTTCTCGACGGTGAACGTCTCGGGCACCCCGGCCGCCCACAGACCCACGGCCCGCACCCCGCGCGGTCCCAGCTCCACCGCCAGGTTGCGTACGAGCGTGTCGACGGCGGCGTCGGCGGGCCCTGTGCCGCCCATCATCGGACTGCCGTGCGCGGAGCCGCTGTTGAGGGTGAGGATCACTCCGCGGCCGCGCTCGGCCATCCGGCGGCCGGCCGCGCGTGCGGTGATGAAGTTCGCGCGGGCGCCGTTGATCACCGGCCGCAGGAAGTCGTCCACGGGCATGTCGACGAGCGGGGCGCCCTGCACGTCGCCGCGGGTGACGAGGTTGAACGAGATGTCGACGTCGCCGACGCCCGCGAGGTGCTCCTCCACTGCCGTCTCGTCGAGCGCGTCGACGACGGCCACCTCGGCGTCCTTGAGGCCGCCGGCCACCGCCTCCAGCGTCCGACGGGTGCGCCCCACCAGGTGGACCCGCGCGCCCTGCTCGGCGAAGGCACGGGCGACCGCGCCGCCGATGGAGCCGCCGGCGCCGTACACGATCGCGGTCCTGTCGGTGAGCAGCATGATGATCTCCTTCGAAGGTGTTCCGGAGTGTTCCGGAGGTGTCCGTGTCGGTCGGTCATACAGACGCACGGGACCCCGGCCGCTCATCGGTCATGCGGTCACAGCCGCAGGGGCAGTCCGAACGCGGGGAAGAGGTGCGGTTCGAACGAGGTGATCTCGACGACCCGGTCGTCCTCGCCGAAGCGCAGGACGTCGAGGACCTGGGCGCGGTAGACGTTCGTGCCGGGCCTGCGCACGTAACCCCCGGCCGCGAGCTGCCCGTTGGCGCGGGCGGGCAGGTGGCGCCAGTGGCCGAAGAACATGGGGGACGCCGGGTCGAGGGTCGGGCGCAGGAACTCGGCGAGGGCGTCGCGGCCCGTGAACCAGAACGGGTTCGGCGGCATGGTGAGCGTGACGTCCTTGCTGAGCAGGTCGGTCATCGCCGCGAAGTCGAGCTGTTCGGCGGCGGCCATGTACCGCTGCAGGACGGCGCGTTGGGCCTCCGTCGGCTCGCCGGCGCTCCAGTCGGCGCGCTCCCGGGGCAGGTGGTCGCGCAGGGTGGGCCGGGCCCGTTGCAGGGCGCTGTTGGCCGAGGCCACGGTCAGCTCGAGGGCCTCGGCGGTCTCGGCGGCGCTCAGGCCGAGCACGTCACGCAGGATCAGCACCGCCCGCTGGCGGGGCGGCAGATGCTGGAGGGCGGCCAGGAAGACGAGCTCCAGGGTCTCGCGGGAGACGGCGGCGACGTCCGGCCGGTCCTCCTCGGCCGTGGGCAGCTCGTCGTCGGGGTAGGGCTGCAGCCAGGTGACCCGGGCGGGTGCCTCGCCGGTGCCGTGGTTCATGCCGGGCACGGGTTCGTAGCGCTGCGGGCGGCGGGCGGTGCGGCGCTGGAAGTCGAGGCAGGCGTTGGTGGCGATGCGGTACAGCCAGGTGCGGGCGCCGGCCCGCCCCTCGAAGGTGTCCCGCGCCCGCCAGGCCCGCAGACAGGTCTCCTGTACGAGGTCCTCGGAGTCGTCGTAGGAGCCGGTGATGCGGTAGCAGTGGACGCGCAGTTCGCGCCGGTAGGACTCGACGAGTGCGGCGAAGTCGCCCTCGCTGTCACCGAGGGGGGATTGCGTAACGGGCTCGGGTGTGACGGAATCGCGTGCCGGCTCCGTCTGCCTCGCGGTGTCCCGCGCGACGCGGGCGACGCGGCGCAGCCGTCCGACGGACGACGCCAGGTCCGCCGCTCCGGCGTACAGGACGGAGGGCGGCGTCGGCACGAGCTGCTGCACCTGCCGCCCGATGTCCTCGATGAGCCCCCGCACGCTCGCGGGCTCCTCGGGCGCCTGCCGCTCCCGGTACGCCTTCTGCCGGCAGGCTGCGGAGCAGTACACGGAACTCCGCCCCGCCCGCCCGACCCGCGCGGGCAGGGGCTTGCCGCACACCCGGCACACGTCATCGGCCACGTCCTCGGCCACCGAACACCTCCGGGGAATTCGTCACACGCGAACGCCGTGACGTTACCTCCGGCACACGGCTACCGTCCCAACTCCCGCGCCACCGCCCGCAGCGCGTCGAGCACCCGGCCCACCGCGGGCGCGTCCTCGGCGCCCCGGCGTACCGCGGCGACCACGTGCCGGTGGGGCCGGTCCCGGTCCAGCTCCCGCATCAGGACCCCGTCCCGCCCGTCCCGTCGTACGCAGGCCATCCGCGGTACGAGAGCGACGCCCATCCCCGCCTCGACCATGGCGAGAATCGCGGTCCAGCCGGCTGCCGAGTGCCCCTGGTGCGGGGTGAAACCGGCGGCCTCGCACGCGGCCCGGGTGATGTCCGACCAGGGGCCGCTGCCGCCGAAGATCCACGGCTCGGCGGCGAAGTCGGCGAGCCGGACGTGGTCGGCGCGGGCGAGGGCGTGCCCGCGCGGCAGGGCGAGGTCGAGGGGGTCGGCCAGCAGGGGTACGCGCGTGAAGCGGGCGTCCGCCGCCGAGGGCGCCTGCGCGGCGAGCGAGAGCGCGAGGTCGACCGAGCCCGCGCCGAGCAGTTCGTACGCCTCCGCCGCCTCGGACTCCCGTACCTGCACGGAGATCCCGGGGTGCGCCGTGCGCAGCGCCCGGACGGCCGGGACGACGAGTGCGGGCACGGCCGTCGAGAAGGCGCCGACCCGCACCTCCCCGGCCTCGCCCTGGACGTAGGCGGTCAGGTCGGCGTCGGCGCGCTCCAGTTGCTCGAACACGGCTTCCGCGTGCCGCAGCACGAGCTCCGCCGCGTCCGTGAGCCGTACCCGCCGCCCCTGTGCCTCCAGCAGGGGCACCCCGAGCTGTTTCGCGAGATTGGTCAGCTGCTGCGAGACGGCCGAGGGGGTCAGCAGCAGTGCCCGCGCGGTCGCGGTGACGGTGCCCCGCTCCCGCAGAGTGCGCAGGATCTGCAGCTTCTTGATGTCCCACTTGTCGTACTCGGCCATGGCGGCAACCTATCCCGCGGGTTCCGGGCGTCCGGCCGGCGACCGGGGCGGGGTCAGCGTGCCGTGCGGGCGGCGGTGCCGAGGACGACTCCGCCGAGGATGAGGGCCATGCAGATCAGCTGTGTGCCGCTCACCGACTCGCCCAGGAGCGCGTACGACAGGGCCGCCACGCACACCGGCTGAAGGTAGTAGACGGCTCCGGCGCGGGCCGCGCCGATCAGCGAGATCGCCTTGTTCCAGGCGAAGAAGGCGACCGCGGAGGAGAGGACGCCGACATAGACGAGGGGGCCGACGGTGGCGGTCGTGGGGGTGAAGGTCCCCTGGACGCCGACGCTCAGCGCGTACGCCGGGAGCAGCATCGCCGTGCCGAGCGCGAAGGTCGCGAACAGGAAGGCGGGGCCGGTGAGCTCGGCAGGCCTCCGGCGCAGCAGGGCGCTGTACGACGCGAAGCACAGGGCCGCCGCGATCATCCACAGGTCGCCCGCCGAGAGGGCCTTCGCCGATGTGCCCCCGCCGACCAGGAGCAGGACGCCCGCGCAGGCGATCAGCATCCCGGTGACCCGGCGCGCTCCGAGCCGTACGCCGCCGACCCGTTCGTAGGCCGCCATCAGAACGGGCGACGCGGCCATGATCATGCCCATGTTGCCGGCGGAGGTGGAGACGCCCGCCTGGTTGACCAGGGTGTTGTAGACGGTGACGCCGAGGAGGGCGGCGAGGAGGAGGTGGGGAAGGTTGCGGCGCAGCAGGGTCCGCTGCCGCCAGGCCTCCCGGGCCGTGAACGGGGCGATCGCCGCGAGTGCGATCAGCCAGCGCCAGAACGCCTGTTGGACCGGCGGCACGCTGTCGTGCAGAGCGCGCGAGGCGACGAAACTGCCGGACCAGACGAGGGTGGCGACGGCGGCGAGGGCGAGGCCGAGGCCCACGGACCCCTTCCTCGCCCTAGGGGGTGCTTTGAAGGTCCTGTGCGGTGCCCGCGGTGTTCGGTGCGTGCCCTCGGCGTGCCGGACGATGGCCCTCGTACTGGACGTACTTGGGTCTTTGGCCGGTGCGGCGAGGGTGCGTGCCGGGCGCCGTGGGTGCTGTGCGGGACTTTCACAACACCCCCTAGCCGCCGGCTCGCTTCCGCGCCTCGCGCGGTGCGGATGTGCCCGGTCCAGGACTGCCACAGGTACCCCTTCGTTCGGTGATCGCTTTGAACTACCGTCGCAGGGCGGGAACTGTCACGTCCATCGAATCTTTTCGACCATTCTGTTCAGTTGAACTGAAACGTGCCGGGCCGCTCGCGGGGGTCGTACGCGGCGCGGTGTGCGCCTTGCCTCGCGGCTTGAGCTGCCCGAAGACCGTCGCCCCGAACGCCAGCGCCATGCCCGCCAGCTGGACCGGGGTGAGCGCCTGGTCCAGCGCCGCCCAGCCGATGACGGCCGCGGTCAGCGGGGAGAGCGGGCCGAGGAAGGTGACCTGGGTGGCGGTGAGGCGGCCGATGCCGCGGAACCAGAGCCAGTACGCGACCGCCGTGTTGGCCAGGGCGAGGTAGGCGTACCCGGAGACCGCGCGGCCGTCCAGCGCGGGCGGCGCGCCCTCGACGAGAAGGGCGAGCGGGGCTATCAGCAGTCCGCCGGCCGTCAGCTGCCAGGCGGTGAGCGCCAGTGGGCCGACTCCGTCCGGGCGGCCCCACCGCTTGGTCAGCACCGTGCCGGTGGACATCGACGCGGTCGAGGCGAGCGCGGCCAGGACACCGACGAGGTCGAGCGCACCGGCCGCCTTCAGGACGACGAGGCTGACGCCGAGGGCCGCCGCGATGCCGGTGAGGACGGTGCGCAGGGTCGGCCGGTCGCCGAGCAGGACCGTGGCGAGGCCCGCCACGAACAGCGGCCCGACCGAGCCGAAGACCGCCGCCATGCCGCCGGGCAGCCGGTACGCGGAGAGGAAGAGGAGCGGGAAGAAGGCGCCGATGTTCAGCGCGCCCAGCACCGCCGCCTTCCCCCACCAGACGCCGCGCGGCAGGACGCGGGCCAGTGCGAGCAGGACCAGCCCGGCGGGCAGGGCGCGCATCGCCGCGGTGAACAGGGGGCGGTCCGCCGGGAGGAACTCGGTGGTGACCGCGTAGGTGGTGCCCCAGGACATGGGGGCGAGAGCGGTGAGCAGGACGGTCGCGGACCGCTTCATGGCGAACTCGCTTTCCCGGCGGACGAGGGGTTGAGGCCTTGCGCCCCGACCCTCAAGTAGGTCGATGGAAAGTAGCTTACTCGCAAGCTACTTTCCGTCAAGCTACTTTCTTGCGAACGACCGACCGGCGGCGGATACTCGCCTTCATGGAGACTTCGAAGGACGCCGTCGACGCGATCATCGAGCAGTGGGCCGCCGTACGGCCGGACCTCGACACCGCCGCGATGGAGGTCTTCGGGCGGATCTTCCGGCTCTCCCGGGCGATGAGCGACCGGATGGAGAAGGCGTACGCCCGGTTCGGGATCTCGCGCGGGGAGTTCGACGTCCTGGCGACGCTGCGCCGCTCGGACGCCCCGTACACGCTCTCGCCCCGGCAGCTCTCGGCGACTTTGATGCTCACCACCGGCGGCATGACAGGACGCCTGGACAAACTGGAGCGTGCGGGGCTGCTGCGGCGCTCCCCCGACCCGCACGACCGGCGCGGGCTCCAGGTCACGCTGACGGACGAGGGCTTCCGTCTGATCGACGAGGCCGTCGGCGCGGGGCTCGCCGCACAGACGGCGGCCCTCTCCCGGCTCGACGACGAACAGGCCGGCCAACTGGCCGACCTGTTGCGGGAGTTGCTGGGAGAGGCGGACTAGGGTCCGAGGAGTAGCCCGGCGAGGCGGGCCCCGGCGGAAAGCCGGGCTAGCGGCCCACCGCCGCGGTCAGGGCCGCCTCCAGCTCCGCCGGCTCCGGGGACTCCGCCGCCCAGGCCACGTATCCGTCGGGGCGCACCAGCACCGTCGTACGCCGGTCGCTCGCCCAGCCCTCCACGGTGAGGCGGCCCTTGCGCTGCCCGGCCGCGCCCTCGGCGTCGTCCGGCCGCGGGGTGACGAGGACGAACCTGCCGCCGCGCAGGGCCTCGTAGAGGCGGCCGCTGCTCAGGGCGACGTCCGGGACGCGGGTGCCGACGAGCTTGTGGGAGCCGCGCGGCGCCGGGTAGGCGTATCCGATGCCGGTGAGCTGCCCGGTCACCTTGCGGCGGGCGGGGCCGACGTGGTCGAGGACGGTGGTGAGCACGCCGCGCAGGGCCAGCGTCCAGGGGCGCTTGGCCATCGCGAGCCGCACCATGCCACCGCTGCTGCGCAGGACGGACTCGCCGACGGGGTGGCGCTCGGCCTGGTAGGTGTCCAACAGGGCGGCGTCCGCATGTCCGTTGACGACCGCCGCCAGCTTCCAGCCGAGGTTCGCCGCGTCCTGGAGACCGGTGTTCATGCCCTGCCCGCCGGCCGGGGTGTGCACATGCGCGGCGTCCCCGGCGAGGAAGACCCGGCCGACGCGGTACTCGGGCACCTGGCGCTCGTCGCTGTGGAAGCGGGACATCCAACGGGCCTCGCGCATGCCGTAGTCGTGGCCGAGGGCGCGCCGGGCGATGTCCTTGACCTCGTCGAGTTCGAGCGGCTCGCTGTCGGGGACGTTGTGCCGGCGGTCCCAGCCGATCACGCGGTAGTAGCCGTCGCCGAAGGGGGCGATGAAGGCGAAGGTGTCGCCGACGGTGGCGACGGTCAGCAGGGTCTCGGGCCGCTCGTCGAGCAGCACGTCCGCGAGGACGACGGAACGGATCACCGACTTGCCGGGGAACGGCTGCCCGATCGCCTCGCGCACCGCGCTGCGCATCCCGTCCGTACCGACGACGTACGCGGCCCGCAACTGCTCCGCCTCCCCGTCCGCGCCCCGGACTTCGAGCGTCACCCCGTCCGCGTCCTGACGCAGCCCGGTCACCTCGGTCTCGTACACGAACCGCACCCCGGCCTCCTCAGCGCGCCGCTGCAGCGCCTTCTCCACCTCGTACTGCGGGATGACGAGCAGGTGGTTGAAGCGGGAGGGCAGGGTGTCGAGCGCGACGGTGAGCCGGCCGAAGAGCCGGATGCGGTCGAGGGCCTCGCCCTGCTCCTCCAGCTCGTCGGCGAGACCCCGGGCGTCGAGCTGCTCCAGGGTGCGGGCGTGCAGGACGAAGGCACGGGAGAGGTTGCTGATCTTGTGCGGGCGCTTCTCGACGAGGGTGACCGGGACGCCGGCGGTGGCGAGGTCGGCGGCCAGCAGCAGGCCGGTGGGGCCGGAACCCACGACGATGACGGCGGCGGAGCCGGAGCCGGAGCCGGAGTTCGGGCCCGTGCCGGTGGCGAGGTTCGTGCTGCTGTCGTTCCCGGTGCCGTTCATGAGGACCTCCGAATGCCAACGTCCGTTTGCCAACATCTGTTGACCAACGCTCGTTGACCAACGTAGAGCCGCCGCTCTGGACTGTCAACAGGTGTTGGCCTACGGTTGTTGGCATGAACGGCAGTGACAGCAGAGGCACAGAGTCCGGATCGCGGTCCCCGCGCCGCTCCGACGCCACCCGCAACGCCATCCTCACGGCCGCCCGCGAGCGTTTCGCGGCGGAGGGATACGAGCGCGCCACCATCCGTGCGATCGCCAAGGACGCGGGGATCGATCCGTCGATGGTGATGCGGTACTACGGCTCGAAGGAGGGGTTGTTCGCCACGGTCCTCGACGCCGATCTGCGGATGCCGCAGCCGGACGGGCTGGACCCGAGCGAGGTGGGCCGCGTGCTGGTGGGCCACTTCCTCGACCTCTGGGAGGAGAACGACGTGCTCACGGTGCTGCTCCGGGTCGGCGTCACCCACCCGGCCGGCGCGCAGCGCATGCAGGGCGTCTTCCGGGACCAGATCCTGCCGGTCGCCCTGCGCTGCTGCCCCGACCCCGAGCAGGCGCCGGTGCGGGCCGCGCTCGTCGCGTCGCAGATGCTCGGGATGGCACTCACCCGCTACGTCCTGCGGTTCGAGTCGGCCGGCGCGCTGCACCGCGAGGAGGTCGTGGCGTGGCTGGCGCCGACGGTGCAGCGGTATCTCACGGCGCCGAACCCCTGATGGCCACGGCCCGCGCACACAGCGAGGGCGCCGTCCTCACCCCCGTACGGCGAATGCGCGTACGGGAGGCGAGGACGGCGCCCTCGGGAAAAGTTCGGCGGCTGCTACGGGCCCTGCCGGAGCAGGCCGGGAGTGCCGGCCCGAAAGAGCGGGCCCGAGCGGGAACGCCGAGGTCAGGCCTTTGCCTTGACCTTCGGCTGCCGGTCCTTCGACTTGTCGAGGACCATGACCAGGCCCGCGATGACCAGGAACAGCGCGAGCGGCGCCGCGACGTAGAGGCCGAGCGTTTCGATCACGCTCAGGCCATTGCCGGGGTCGTCGCCGTCGTCGCGGGTCAGCGCGAGCGCGGGGGACGACATGAGCAGCATCATCAGCGTCGTACCGGCAGCCAGGGCGCCGGCGCGCAGGGCGTTCTTCTTGTCCACGGTGCCAACGTAGCGAACGCCCGAACGAGCCGCGCGCCCGGGGTGGCCGTATGAAGGACCCCGGGAGGCCGCACGCGGGAACCCGGGGGCCTCAGAGGTGCTCGCGGCCGGCCCCGGGGCGGGTCCGCAGCACGTCCAGGAGGGCGTGCAGGCGGGGCGAGGCGGCCAGTTCCTCCAGGGTCACCGGGCGCCCCTCGGCATCCGCGACCGGCAGCCGCCAGTTCGGGTACTGGTCCCAGGTGCCGGGCAGGTTCTGGGGACGCCGGTCGCCGACCGTGTCCGGCAGCCAGACGCCGATCATGCGGGCCGGGGTGCGCAGCAGGAACCGGTGCACGGCCTGGATCTCCGCCTCCTCGGTCTCGGCGCACACCCCGCCGCTCGCGCCCGGCAGCAGCCCGAGCCGGGTGAGCAGCGCCAGCCACTCCCCCGCCTCCGCGGACGCCGCGGCCCGCTCCTCGTCCAGGGTGCCCGTCAACAGGCCCAGGGCGGCGCGGAGTTCGACGTGGTCGCCGGTCAGCCGGGAGGCGGTGGAGGGCAGGTCGTGGGTGGTGGCGGTGGCGAGGCAGTCGGCGCGCCAGCGTTCGGGCGGCAGCGGCAGCCCGTCGCCCTCCCAGTCGCGCTCGAACCAGAGCACGGACGTGCCGAGCACTCCGTGCTCGTGCAGGGTCTCGCGCACTCCCGGTTCCACGGTGCCGAGGTCCTCGCCGATCACCAGGGCCCCGGCGCGGGCGGCCTCCAGCGCGAGGATCGCGAGCATGGCCTCGGCGTCGTGGCGGACGTACGTGCCCTGCGTCGGCTGCTCGCCCTGCGGGATCCACCAGAGCCGGAACAGGCCCATGACGTGGTCGATGCGCAGGGCGCCCGCGTACCGGAAGAGGGCGCACAGCAGACGGCGGTACGGGGCGTAGCCGGAGTCGGCCAGGCGGTCGGGGCGCCAGGGGGGCAGGCCCCAGTCCTGGCCGCGCGAGTTGAAGGCGTCCGGGGGTGCGCCGACCGACATTCCGGCGGCGAAGTACTCCTGCTGCGCCCAGGCGTCGGCTCCGCCGGGATGGACGCCGACGGCGAGGTCGTGCACGAGCCCCACCGGCATGCCCGCGTCGCGCGCGGAGCGCTGGGCGGCGGCGAGTTGGGCGTCCGTGAGCCAGGCGAGGCGGCTGTGGAAGTCGACGCGGTCCATCAACTCCGAGCGGGCGCGGGCGGTTTCGGGCGAGCGGGGGTCGCGCAGCGCGGCGGGCCACTGCTGCCAGTCGGAGCCGTGGACCTCGGCGAGCGCGTACCAGGTGGCGTGGTCCTCCAGCGCCTGTCCTTCCTCGGCGAGGAAGTCCGCGTAGGCGGCGAGGCGTCCGGGGCCGAGGGGCACTGCGCGCACCAGTTCCAGTGCTTCGCGCTTGAGCTCCCAGACGGCGTCGCGGTCGATCAACGCCCCTTTGCGCAGGACGGACTCGCGCAGTCCGGCGGCGCGTTCCAGCAGCGTACGCAGCCGGTCGCGCTCGTCGGCGTACGCGAACTCGGGGATGTCCTCGACGCGCAGGTGCACGGGGTCGGGGAAGCGGCGGGAGGAGGGCCGGTAGGGGGAGGGGTCGGTGGGGGCGCCGGGTACGGCCGCGTGCAACGGGTTGACCTGCACGAATCCGGCGCCCAGCGCGCGGCCCGCCCAGGCGGTCAGCTCGGCGAGGTCGCCGAGGTCGCCCATCCCCCAGGAGCGCTGAGAGAGCAGGGAGTAGAGCTGGACGAGGAGTCCGTAGGTGCGTCCGGCGGGTGTGGGCAGCCGGGCGGGGGCGACGACGAGGTGGACGTCGGCGGTGCGGCCGTCGGGCGCGGTGGCCCGCAACGCGTGGACGCCGAGCGGAAGTTGCTCGGCCGAGGCGCGCGTCTCGCCCTGCTCGGTCTCGATGCGCAGCCGGGTGCCGGGCGGCAGGTCGGCGAGGGCCTTCGGCAGCGGGGTGCCCCGGCGTCCGGCGCGGGCCGCGGGGGCGGGGCCCGCGGGGTCTTCGGAGTGGTCCTCGGCCGGGGATGCGGCGCCGCTCCAGCAGACCACGGTCGGCGGCAGCAGCCGGTCGCGGACCTGTGCCTCGCGAGC
>NZ_JBEXDZ010000045.1:0-59379 GCF_040606085.1 Streptomyces sp. NPDC005485
GGCACCGTCATCCGTTCCTGGCTGCTCGACCTCGCGGTCAACGCCCTGGACGACGACGAGCACCTCGACAAGCTGCGCGGCTTCGCCGAGGACTCCGGTGAGGGCCGCTGGACCGTGGAGGCGGCCATCGACAACGCCGTGCCGCTGCCCGCGATCACCGCGTCGCTGTTCGCGCGCTTCGCATCCCGCCAGGACGACTCGCCGCAGATGAAGATGATCGCGGCACTGCGCAACCAGTTCGGCGGCCACGCCGTCGAGTCGGCGAAGTAACGGCCATGGGCGACCTCCTCCTGGTCCGCCACGGTGAGACGGAGTGGAGCGTGTCGGGACAGCACACCAGCTGGACCGACCTGCCCCTCACCCATCACGGCGAGCAGCAGGCCAAGTCCCTGGCCCCGCTGCTCGCCGGGCAGACCTTCGCCCGTGTGCTGACCAGCCCCCTCGAACGGGCCGTGCGCACCGCGGAACTCGCCGGTCTGGCCGACTCCGTGATCCACCCCGACCTGCACGAATGGGACTACGGCGGCTACGAGGGCGTGACGACGCGCGAGATCCATCGCACCCGCCCCGACTGGTACCTGTGGACCGACGGCGTGCCGCCGGGCCCGGAGGGCCACCCGGGTGAGTCGCCCGAGGAGGTGGGGCTGCGCGCCGACCGCGTGCTGTCGTGCGTGGACGCGGCGCTCGGCAACCGCAGCGGTGACGTGGTCCTGGTGGCCCACGCCCACTTCCTGCGGGTGCTGGCGGCCCGCCGTCTCGGGCTCCCCGCGGGCGACGGACGCCTGTTCCAGCTCGCGACGGGCACGGTCAGCCGGCTCTCCACCGAGCACGGCCGCCCGGTGATCGCCCAGTGGAACGCCTCGGGGACCTCCGTGTAGGTTCCCCGGTCCGCAGCGGGCACCGCGGCCTTCGGCCCGGGCTACAGCACGTCACCGAACTCGCTCAACACCCCTGGTGGAGCAAGTGCGTTGACGTAGTGGCCCGGGCCGTGGTCGTCGAAGGAGTACTTGAACGGGATGGTGCGGGTGAGCGCGAGCCGGGTGGCGAAGAAGGCCAGCGGGGCCACCACGGCGAGCCCCGCGAGGCTGTCCATCTGGGGGTAGTGCAGGCCCGGTTCGGTGTTCTCGCTCCAGCCGTGCTGCCGGGTCCGCAGCAGCGGGCCCACCGACCGCCGTACCCCCTCGGCCGTACGCAGTGTCAACTCGCCCAGACGGGCGCCGGGTTGGCGTATCGGGTTGTTCATCAGGGTGCGCAGCAGATCGCCGGGGAGCGAGACCGCCTCGATCGCCAGGTCGGCGGCGAAGGTCAAGGAGGCGTCCATCGGGCCGCGCGGCCTGCGGTAGTGGAACTCCCGGCCGAACGGCGCGTAGGGGCCGACCGGCCGCGGGGGCAGCGCCGGGACGACGTCACGGTCGAAGATGTAGCGGAGCATCCGGTCCCGGAGCAGATGCCCGCCGTGCGGGACGACCGCCTCCTCGCAGGCCTGGGCGAACTCCGGTCCGCCCACCATGGGTTGTCCGAAGGTGTAGACGGCCCTGAGCTTCTCGGCGATGGGCCGGTAGCGCGGTTCGTGGGTGAGGACCACGCCCATCAGCGCGGCCATCGCGCCGCCCAGGCTGTGTCCGGTGATGTAGAGCGCCTCCAGGCCGTCCCCGCGTGTGCCCTCCACGCCGGGGACGACCGACTCGCCGCGCAGCGCCCGGCGCAGCGCCTCGACGACCAGATGGCGGGTGGCGCGGATGTTGCGGTAGAAGCCGGCGTGGACGTCGTAGCGCCGGTTGTTCAGTTCCACGGAGAGCATCTCCGGCCGTACGTCGGCGTCGGTCAGGATGCTGATGATGTCTTCGGGCTGGGTGCCGCGGTAGCAGAGGATCGCCACCCGGCGGTCCCTGTCCTGGACGAGGTAGGCGGCCGAGGCGATGTACATGGCGTCCACGCGCTGCTCGAACACCTGGCAGTGGTTCTCCTCCAGGCCCAGCCGCGACATGATCATGGCCATGGTGCCCGGGTCTCCGCGCTGCGCGAATCCCGCGTACGAGTAGGCGGCGCAGGTCGCGAGGGTGTGCGGCACGATGCCGTCGGGGTCGGGCTGGTCCTTGTCCTGGAGCAGCCGTTCCACCAGGTCGGGATGGACCGGGAAGCCGCTCCGGTCCGGCTCGGCATCGGTGTCGTGCTTGTACGGGCGCAGCTCGGCGAAGCTCGGCCCCTTGGCGGACTGGTCGTCCCGCATGATCGTCCTCCCCCGGATCATCGCGGACGCCGCCGGCGGCACGCGGCGGCGGGTGGTGAGCACACCACCACCTGATGCCACCGTCAACCGGCGTCGCGGCCCGCACCCGGCGCTCCCCGGCCAGTCCGCCGGCAGCCGGATGGGGCTCCTGTGGAGCGGGGTCGCTCGCGGGGCGCACGCCGGATCGCAACGGATGTTCCAACCCCGCGTTGACGTGCCCGCATGCCGCTGTGCGCAGGGTTGTCCGTGGAACGCGCGGAGGGTGCGCACATCGGCGGGAACCACCGCTGTCCGCGTTCCGGGGCGCCGACTAGCGTGCTGCCCCCTGTCCCGTACGCATCCGTACGAAGGAAACGACCGATGGCCGAGACCGGGCAGCACGAACAGCAGTACGAGCGGTATGAAGGCGGCAGCCCCGAGGCGGAGCGGCTGGTCTTCGATCGGCTCGCCCGCGAACTGATGGAGGTGCAGGTCAAGAACCGGCGGGCCGGGGGCGGCGGGGTCAGCCGAGCCTTCCACGCCAAGGCGCCGGTGGGCGTGGAGAACGCGCGGCTGCGCTTCCACGACGATCTGCCCGCGGCCCTGCGGGTGGGGTTCGCGCAGCCGGGCGCGGAGTATCCGGCGACGGTACGGCTGTCCAACGCGAGCGGCATCCGGCAGGGCGACGGCTCGCCCGATCTGCGTGGTGCGGCGGTGCGCGTGCAGGTGTCGGACGGCGAGAGCCACGACCTCCTCGCAACCAGCTATCCGGTCTCGCACGCCCGCAACGCGCGGGAGTTCGTCGCCTTCGCCAAGGCGATGGCGGGCGCGAGCAGCCCGCTCCAGAAGGCCTTCGGGCTCCTGGTGAAACTGCCGCTGGCCGTGGGCCTCGGCACCGCGACCCGGATGCGCCGCAATGTGCAGGCCGCGACCCGGCACACCGTCAACTCCCTTGCCAACGAGACCTTCTGGAGCCGCGGCGCGATCCTGTGGGGCGAGGCCGGCCCCGTGCGCTATCTGCTCCGCCCGACGCCCGGCACCCCGGTGGCGCCCGCGCAGGATCGCAAGGACCCGGAGTTCCTGCACCACGAGATGGCCCGGCGGCTGGCCAAGGCGGATGTGTCCTACGACCTGTGCGTGCAGCGCTTCGTGGACGAACGGCGTACGCCCGTCGAGGACGCCTCGGTGGAGTGGCAGGACGGCGTCGCCCCCGCGGTGCCGATCGCCCGGCTCACCCTGCCCGTCCAGGACCTGGACTCGGCGGACGCCCGCGCGGTCGCCCGGCGGATCGAGGACCTCACCTTCAACCCCTGGTACACGACGGAGGACTTCCGCCCGCTCGGCAACATCAACCGGGCGCGCAAGGCCGGCTACCAGGCGGGCAGCGCGCACCGGCTCGGGCTGCGCTTCGTCACCCAGGAGCCGGTGCAGAACCGGCTGCTGGGCCCGCCGGTGGGCGCCGCTCTCACGCTGCTGAACCGCTATGTGCCCTGGCACAGGCTGCCGTTGCAGCTGAGCCTGCTGAACCTGGTGTTCCTGCGCAAGGTGCTGCGCCGGCTGAACCTGATCGACACCGAACCGCGCGAGGCGCCGCCGAAGGCCCAGCCGGTGCCGGAGCCCGTCCCGGAGCGGCTGCGCTCGGAACGCTCCTTCGACGGGACGTACAACGACCTGTCCGACCCGGGGATGGGCGCCGTCGGCGCGGCCTTCGGACGCAACCTGAAGCCGCAGTACCGTCCCGACCTCTTCGACACACCCAGCCCGGTGACGGTCAGCCGCCAGCTCCTGTACCGCGAGAGCTTCGTGCCCGCGAGCTCCCTCAATGTTCTGGCGGCCGCCTGGATCCAGTTCCAGGTGCACGACTGGGTCAACCACCGCCGCCACAAGCCCGGTGAGCGCAGCGTCGAGGTGCCCCTGCCCCCGGGCAGCGGCCAGTGGCACAACACACCCGGCGGCCCCGCCGAGAACGTGATGCGCTTCGCCGAGAACGAGGGCATCGAACTGCCCGGCGACCGCCCGCCGATCCTCTTCGGCAACACCGCCTCGCACTGGTGGGACGGTTCCGAGGTGTACGGCGAGGACGAGCAGACCGCGCGGTTCCTGCGGGAGCCGGACGGCGGCGCCCGACTCCGGCTGGAGGACGGCTTCCTGCCCGGCGGCCAGAACGGCATTCCGCTCACCGGCTTCAACGACAGCTGGTGGATGGGCCTGAGCGCGATGCACTCGCTGTTCGCGCGCGAGCACAACGCCGTCTGCGGCGCGCTGCGCGAGGAGTACCCGTCGATGAGCGAGGAGCGGATCTACCACACGGCCCGGCTGGTCGTGTCCGCCCTCATCGCGAAGATCCACACGGTGGAGTGGACCCCGGCGATCCTCGCCACCGAGGCCATCGACATCGGACTGCACACCAACTGGCAGGGCCCGCCACAGAACTGGATCAACAAGCTGGGGCTGTGGCTCCTCGACGCCCACTCGCTGACCGGCATCCCGAAGACGCTGCCGGACCACCAGGCCGCGCCGTACTCACTGACCGAGGACTTCGTCACCGTCTACCGGATGCACCCGCTGATCCCGGACGACTTCGAACTGCGCGAGCACCACTTCGGGCAGCGCACCGAGACCGTCGGCTTCCTGGACATCCAGGGCGGCGCGGCGGAGGCACAGATCCGCAAGACGGGCCTCGCCAACACGCTCTATTCGTTCGGCATCGCCCACCCTGGAGCGATCACCCTGCACAACTACCCGCGCTCGCTCCAGCACTTCGAGCGCGACGGCGAGATCATCGACCTGTCGGTCGTTGACCTCGTACGGACCAGGCGGCGTGGTGTCCCGCGCTACAACGACTTCCGCGAAGGCCTGCACAAGCAGCGCATCCGGTCCTTCGAGGAGTTGACCGAGAACGCGGAGACGGTCGCCCGGCTCAAGGAGGTCTACGGCTCGGTCGACGAGATCGACACCGTGGTCGGGCTGTTCGCGGAGAACCCGCCGACCGGCTTCGGCTTCAGCGACACCGCATTCCGCATCTTCATCCTGATGGCCAGCCGCCGGCTGCAGAGCGACCGCTTCCTGACCGTCGACTACCGGCCAGAGGTCTACACCCCGCTCGGGATCGACTGGGTCGAGAAGGGCGGCATGAACTCGGTCGTTCTGCGGCACTGCCCGGAGCTCGCGGCCCTGCTGCCGCGCGGTGCGAGCGCCTTCGCGCCGTGGCGGACGGTGCGGCCGAGCACCAATGGAGGCTCGGATGACGTGAGTTGACGACCCGTCAGGCAGCTCCGGTCTTGACGACCTGCTGACGCGTCCCCTTCTGGAGACCCTGTGGCGCCGCGGTACGCACCGGGTCAGCCTCAACGGCCGGACGGGCGCGCACCGCAGGCACGCGCCGAGCTCTGGGATCGACAGGGCCGGCACGGTCAGAACAGCGGCGGCACCAGGCAGTCGATGAGGTAGGGGCCGGGCTCGGCGAGAGCCCGGCCCAGCAGGTGGTTGAACTCCTCGGCTGTGGTGGCCTGTTCGGCCGGTACACCGAGACCGCGGGCGATGCCGACGAAGTCCAGGTCGGGCTGGGACAGGTCCAGCAGTTCGCCGGCGCGTGTCCCGCCGGATGCGGCGCCGACGGACTGCAGCTCCAGGTTGAGGACCGAGTACGCGCGGTTGTCGAACAGGACGACGGTGACGTCGAGTTCCTCACGGGCCATGGTCCACAGCGCCTGGATCGTGTACATCGCGCTGCCGTCCGCCTCCAGCGCGAGCACCGGCCTGTCCGGTGCGGCGAGGGCAGCGCCGACGGCCGCGGGCAGGCCCTGCCCGATGGCGCCGCCGGTGAGGGTCAGCCAGTCGTGCGGTGGTGCGCCCGCGGTGGCGCCGGGCAGCCACAGCCCGGAGGTGTTCGCCTCGTCGACGACCACTGCTCCTTCGGGAAGCAGCGCGCCGATCGCGCGGCCGCGGACTCGGCGGTGAGCGCACCGGTAGGCAGCCCGGGCCTGATCGGCGCCTGCGGGATCGGGGTGAGGGCGTCGTACGCCGCCGCCAGCGCCTCCAGCGCGGCCGTCACGTCCTCCGATCCGGCTGCCAGCGACCGCACCGCGCAGCCGTCTGGCACCAGTCGGCTCGGCTGCCCGGGGTAGGCGAAGAAGGAGACCGGTTCGGCGGCGCCGGCCAGCAACAGGTGCCGTACGCCGGAGAGTTGGGCGACGGCGTCGGATCCGCGATAGGCGAGCCGTTCGACCGGCGGCAGTCCGGCGCCGCGCTCCAGGCGGGCCGGGAAGGTCTCGCACAGGAGCCGGGCGCCGGTGGCCGCGGCGACGCGGGCGGCGGCCGTCAGCCCGGCGCCGCGGGTGGCCGCGCCGCCGAGGAGAAGGGCGGCGGGCTCCCGGGAGCGCAGCGCCTGGGCGGCCCCGCTCACCGCGTCCGGGGACACGGCTCCGGTGCGCGGTGCGATCGGCCCGGCCCCGCCCTTGCCGGCCTCCGACCAGGAGACGTCGGCGGGAACCACCAGCGTGGACACGCAGCCCGGCAGGCCGTACGCGGCGGCCACCGCCTCCGCGAGGTCGCCCGCCAGGTCACCGGCACGACAGGTGCGCCGGGTCCAGCCGGAGACCGTGCGTGCGAGGGCGGTGATGTCGGACTCCAGGGGCGCGTCGAGGCGTTTGTGGTGCAGGGCGTGGTCGCCGACGATGTTGAGGACGGGGGTGCGTGCGCGGCGCGCGTTGTGCAGGTTGGGCAGGCCGCCCGCGAGTCCTGGGCCGAGGTGCAGCAGGGTACAGGCGGGTTTCTCCGCCATACGCCCGTAGCCGTCGGCGGCGCCGGTGGCCACGCCCTCGAAGAGGCAGAGCACGGGCCGCAGCCGTGGCGCGCCGTCGAGTGCGGACACGAAGTGCATCTCGGAGGTGCCGGGGTTGGCGAAGCACACGTCGACGCCCGCGTCCACGAGGCCTTCGACGAGGATCTGCGCTCCGTTGGGCATGACGGTCCGCCTCTGCGCTCGGTTGCTGTGCTCTTCGGCTGCGCTCGGGCTGCCAGTCTCACGGGTTCGGGAAGGGGCGTCAGCCGGGATTTCGGACAGCCGGACGGGTTTTCCGGTCGAGATCCATTGACATGAACCTGCGCGCACGGCCACTCTTCCTGATTGAACGTGCACGATCCGACGCCATTTCGAGCACTTGCAAACACCACACTGCCGGTTTGAGTGGAGATGCGTACCGTGCGAAGACTCCGACACCGTTCCTGGGCCATGGCGGGGCTGGCGACCGCCCTGGCCGTGACCGTGCTCAGCGCCCCGGCCCGGCCGGCCCTCGCGGCGACCCCGCCGAGCGCCGTCCTCGACGACACTCACCAGAGCGTCACCTGGCAGAGCCCCCAGTACGCGAAGGGCACGCTGGGCGGCACCGAGAGCTGTCCGTCGGCGGCCGACGATCCGGAGAACAAGGTCTGCGACCGCTTCGACGTGAACGTCTCGGTACCGCAGGGGTATTGGGCGGACAATCCCGAGGGCGGCGTACCGATCTCGATCGAGTGGCAGACCCCCACCGACGACTTCGACCTGTACGTCTACGACGCCGCCGGCAAGCAGGTCGCCGACAGCGCGGGAACCGCCGACCCGGAGGCCACGGTGATCCCGCGGGCGTCGGGGACCTACCACGTGCTGGTGGTGCCGTACGACGTGCACGACAACGCGTACACGGGGAAGGTGTATCTGCCGCAGACCACCGACGCGGGCGACCTGACGTCCTTCGCCGGCAAGGACGGCAGCTACACGATCACGGCCGGGCAGCTCAAGGCCAGGGCCGACTTCCTGACGGATGGTCAACTACGGCTCCAGGCCGATCCGTCCGGCTCCTTCACCGATCCGGCGGGCACGGCGATCGTCCACGGGCAGCCCGCGCCGCAGACGCACACGACGTCCTTCGACGCGGGCGCCTACTACGGAATCCGCTCCCCCGGCGCGGTGCTGCGCGTGTACAAGAAGCCGCTGCGCTTCGGCCTCTACCGGGCGGACAACCGCACACCGGTCTGGCAGGAGGACAAGCCCCTGCGCTGGTCCACCAACGGTATGCGGCAGAGCCTGGCGCGCGGCGCGGACGAGCAGTTCTTCGGCGGCGGCGAGCAGAACGGCAGCTTCTCGCACCGGGACCGGACCATGTACGTGGCGAACAACTTCAACTGGAACGAGGGCGGTTACAACAACTCGCAGCCCTTCTACCTCTCCAGCGCGGGCTACGGCGTCTTCCGCAACACCTTCGCGCCCGGCGTGTACGACTTCGGCGCACCGGTGCGGACCGGTCAGCAGGAACGGCGGCTGGACGCGTACTACTTCACCGGCGACGCGAAGAAGGTGATCGGCAAGTACACCGCACTGGTGGGCAAGCCGTTCATGCCGCCGGTGTACGGCCTCGAACCGGGTGACTCCGACTGCTACCTGCACAACGCCAACCGCGGCGAACGGCACACCCTCGACGCGCTGAAGATCGCCGACGGCTACACCGAGCACGACATGCCGCTCGGCTGGATGCTCGTCAACGACGGCTACGGCTGCGGCTACGAGAACCTGGAACAGACCGCCAAGGGCCTCCAGGACCACCACGCCCAGCTCGGCCTGTGGACCCAGGACGGCATCGACAAGCTCGCCGACCAGGTGAAGGCCGGCCAGCGCGTGGCCAAGCTGGACGTGGCCTGGGTCGGCAACGGCTACAAGTTCGCGCTCGACGCCTGCGACAAGGCCAAGGCGGGCATCGAGGACAACAGCGACGCACGCGGATTCGTCTGGCTGCCGGTGTCCTGGGCGGGCGCCCAGCGCTGCGGCGTCCTGTGGAGCGGCGACCAGAAACTGTCGTGGGACTACATCCGCTGGCAGATCCCGACGTACGCCGGAGCCACCATGTCCGGCATCGCCTACAACACCGGCGACGTGGGCTCGATCTACCGCCACGACCCCAAGATGTACGCCCGTGACCTCCAGTGGAAGGCGTTCCTGCCGGCCATCATGACGATGGACGGCTGGGCCTCCGACATCACCACGGGCAGGCCCGCCGACCAGCAGCCCTGGCTGGACGGCGAGCCGTACACCGCCATCAACCGCAAGTACCTCCAGCTCAAGGAACGGCTGCTGCCGTACATGTACACCCTGTCCGCCGAGGCGGCGAAGACCGGGGTCGGCGCGGTGCGCCCGCTGTGGCTGGAGTACCCGGACGACCCGAACACCCTTGGTGCGCAAGCGAAGTACGAGTTTCTCACGGGCTCCGACTTCCTCGTCGCCCCCGTGTACCAGGACTCCGACACCCGTGACGGCATCTACCTCCCGAAGGGCACCTGGACCGACTACTGGACGGGCCGCACCTACACCGGCCCGACGACGGTCAACGGCTACCACGCCCCGCTAGACACCCTCCCCCTCTTCGTGAGGTCCGGAGCGATCGTCCCCATGTGGCCCAAGGGGACGACCAGTTGGCAGACACGTGACCGCCACGAGCTGGACTGGGACCTGTACCCGCAGGGCGACAGCGACTACACCCTGTACGAGGACGACGGCCTGACCCGGCGGTTCGCGACGGGCGCGTCGGCGACCCAGCGGGTGAGCGTGCACACCTCCCCGACCGCCACGGAGGTGAACGTGGGGGCGAGCAAGGGCAGTTACCAGGGCAAGCCCGCCGAGCGGTCGTACGGCTTCACCGTGCACGGCGCGACGGCACCCCGTCGAGTGCTCCTCGACGGGCGACCCCTGCCGAGCTCTGCGTGGTCCTACGACGCGGACAGCAGGGTCACGACGGTCAGGACACCGAGCCTGGGTCTCGACCGGGCGTTCAGCCTGCGGCTCATGCGGTAGCGCCTGGTGGGGGCGGGCCGCTCGGCTGCCCGCCCCCACTGGTTGACAGCCCGCGCGCCGCCGGGCCAGAGTCCGGCGTGATGGAGATCAACGAGTTGACGCCGGCCGAGCGACGCGTGTGGGAAGCCTACCCACGGAGCGAGTCCGTGGACTTCCGCGAGTCCCCCGACGAGGACGTGGCGACGGGCGACGGCTGGGGACCGGAACGGACCGTGCGTGCCGCGGTGTTGAAGGCCATTCTCCTCGGCACACCGCGGGAGGACGGGGAGATCGCGGGGCTCAAGGTCGCGGGCGCCCGGATCTCCGGAGATCTGAACCTGATGTACGCGGTGATCGACAGCCCCATCCGGCTGAGTCACTGCTTCTTCCACGAGGCTCCCAATTTCTACGGTTCACGGCTGCGCCAACTCAACCTGAGCGGCTCCGTACTGCCGGCCCTCAACTTCGGCAGCGCCCGGATCGACGGCGTACTGCGGATGACGGACTGCCTGATGCGGGGCCCCGTACGGCTCGGGGGCACCCAGATAGCCGGGGCTCTGTTCATGGACCGGGCCACGTTCACCGCGCCGGGCACGTCGGAACCCGTGCTCCAGCTCAACCAGGCGGTGATCGGCGACGACTTGTGGGCCCCGGGGTTGCGGGCACAAGGCGAGGTGCGGCTCAACGGAGCCGGGATCACCGGCTCCGTGAACCTGGTGGAAGCGGAGTTCCATCACCCAGGCGGCACCGCCCTCGATGCTTCGACACTCAACGCGGGGCTCGATGTCCTCCTGCGGAAGGTGAGCGTTCAGGGCAGGGTCGAGTTGCGCGGTGCCCGTGTCGCCGGACGCCTCGACCTGTCCTACACACGGCTGTCGAACACCGGGAACACGGCACTTCGAGCCAGCAGTTGCACGATCGGTGAGCTGTGGCTGCGTATGGGCCCTGCCGTGGACGGCATGCTCAACCTGCGGCGCTCCCAGATCGACGTCCTGTTCCTGGAGCCGGAGATGCTGCCGCGCGTGGTGCTGCTCAACAGCCTCACCTACACCTCGCTGCTCCCGCTCGGCCCCGCCGAACGCCGCCTGCCCATGCTGGAGCGCGACGGGGACGGATATCTCCCGTACTCCTACGAGCAGTTGACCGCCGCCTACCGCAGGATCGGCGACGACGACGCGGCCCGCAAGGTGCAACTGGCCAAGCAGCGCCGCCACCGCGCCACCCTGACCTGGTACGCCCGTGCCTGGGGCCACCTCCAGGACGCCACCGTCGGCTACGGCTTCCGCCCGCTGCGTGCGGCCGTCTGGCTGCTGTCCCTGCTCGCGGTCGGGTCGATCGCGTACGGACTGCACCACCCGCCCCCGGTCAAGGCGGACGAGGCCCCGGACTTCAGCCCCGTCTTCTACACCCTCGACCTGCTGTTGCCGATCATCGACTTCGGCCAGGAGCACGCCTTCTCGCCGGACGGCTGGTACCAGGGACTCTCGTACGTCCTGATCATCACGGGCTGGGTCCTGGCCTCGACGATCGTGGCCGGTGTCACCCGCGCCGTCAGCCGCCAGTAAGTCCCCTCAGCGGCGGGGCCGTTGCGCGTGCTGGGCGGCCAGCCGCACCGGCGCGTTCTGCGCTCCGTAGCCGCGGTAGCCGCCGTCCCGCTGGACGAGTTCGAAGAAGAGCCGGCCCACGGTCTGCGTATAGCAGTGGCGGAACTCGCCGTCCGTGTCGCGGTCGTAGAGGATGCCGAGGTCGCGGTATGTCTCCAACTCGCCGTCGGCGAACTCGAAACGGGCGGCGAGGTCGTCGTAGTAGTTCGCGGGCACCGGCAGGAGGCGGCCGCCGGACGCACGGAAACTGCGGGCGGCGGCGACCACGTCGTGCGTGGCGAGGGCGATGTGCTGGGCGCGGGCACCGTCGTCGGTGGGGGCCGGGCCGACGCCGAGGGCGATGCGGACACTGCCGTCGACGTTGGTGACTGCGCGGCTGCGGTGCAGGCCGTACGGGTCGGCGACGTCCACGCTCTCCTGGGCGCTCAGCCCGAGCACGCTGTGGTGGAAGAGGGCGGCCTCGTCGAACTGGTGCCAGGGCTGGGTGAGCGCCAGGTGGTCGATGCGGTGCACGGTGGCATGCCGGTCCGGCCGGGGTGTCACCGACTCGAAGTCGCCTGTCCAGCCGGGGAGTTCGGGATGTTCAGCGGCGCAGAAGAAGAGCTCGGTGCCGTCGGGCGCGGCCACCGCGTCGAGCGGCGCGTCCTCGGGGGCGCGGCGCCGGGGCAGGACCGGAGCGAGCAGGGACTCGGCGCGGCGGGCCGCGCCCGCGGGGTCGGGTGACTCCAGGCCGACGGCGGCGAGAGCGGTGCCGTCGCGCGGGGCGGCGGGCCCGGTGTTGAGGAGGATGCGCGCCTCGCCCTGCTGCCACAGGTCGACCGGCTTGCTGCGATGGCGGGCGGTGCGGGTGAACCCGAGGGCGCCGAGAAGCGCGGAGACGGGTTCGACGTCGGGGGTGACGAGTTCGGCGAAGGCGACCCCGGTGGGCACGACGGGAGCGGGCAGCGCGGCGAGCCCTGTCTCCTCCTGGAGCACGAGGAGGGAGCGCCGGGCGTCGACGGCGGTCGGGCCGGCCTCGGCCTGCCGGAAGACGTCGTTGAAGACCTCCAGGGAGAGCGGTCCCCGATATCCGGCGCGCACCACGTGCCCGAGGAGCCCGGCGAGGTCGAAGCCGCCCTGACCGGGGAAGCAGCGGTGGTGGCGGCTCCACTGGAGGACGTCCATCGCCATCAGGGGGGCGTCGGCCAGCTGCAGGAAGAAGATCTTCTCGCCGGGGATGTCCTCGATGCCCTTGGGGTCCGAGCCGCGCGCGAGGATGTGGAAGCTGTCCAGACAGGTGCCGAGCGCGGGATGGTCCGCTGCCTCGACGATGCTCCACGCATGGTCGTACGTGCTCACATGACGCCCCCAGGCGAGCGCCTCGTAAGCGATGCGGATGCCGAAGTCCTGGGCCAGTTCGGCCAGTTGGCGCAGTTGCCCAGCGGCCAGGGCATCGTCGTCGACGGCGAGCGGCGAAACGCTGGAGCAGACGAGGACGGTGTCGGCGCCGAGGCGTCCCATCAGCTCGAACTTGTGCCGCGCGCGCCGCAGGTTGCGGGCGAAGGTGGCCTCGGGGACGGCCTCGATGTCGCGCATCGGCTGGTAGAGGTCGATGGTCAGACCGAGGTCGGCGGTGCGGGCGCGGATGTCCTCGGGCGTGAGGGGGCCGGCGAGCAGATCGTTCTCGAAGATCTCGACGCCGTCGAAGCCGGCCCGTGCCGCGGCCGTGAGCTTCTCGGTCAGGGATCCACTGAGCGAGACGGTGGCGATGGACGTACGCACGTCGGTACCTCTCTCTGCTGCGAAAGCCGATTCGAGGCCTGCCCCGAAGGCTGCTGCGAAAGCTGACTCAAGGGCTGCTTCGAGGCCTGCTTCGATGAGTTCTTCAAGGGCTACTTGGCCGCTACGGCACCGGCCAGCTCGGCGATGTCCCTGAGCATCCACGCGCTGTCGGGTTCCCGGCCGGTGAAGAGCCGGAACGCGTCGGCGGCCTGGAAGACGGCCATGCCGCCGCCGTCGAGGGTCGCGCAACCGAGCGCGCGGGCGGTGCTCAGCAGTGCGGTCTCCAGCGGGCGGTAGACCACCTCGGCGATCCACAGGCCGGGGTGCAGCAGCTCGGCCGGGAACGGGAGCCCGGGATGGGCGGCCATTCCCGTGGGCGTGGCGTGCACAAGGCCGTCGGCGCGGGCCAGCAGGGCGGGAAGGGCGTCCGGTGTCGCCGCGGCGGCGCGGCCCTCGCCGAAGTGCCGGTTCAGGGATGCGGCGAGGTCGGCCGCGCGGTCGGGCATCGCGTCGACGACGGTGACCTGCCCGGCGCCGAGGGTGAGAGTGGCGTGGGCGACGGCCGCGCCCGCACCGCCCGCGCCCAACTGCACGACCCGCTCCAGCGGGGCGTCGGGCAGGCCGCGCGCGAAGGAGGCCGCGAACCCGGTGACGTCCGTGTTGTGACCGATGGCGCGGCCGCCCTCGAAGACGACGGTGTTGACCGCACCGAGCGCCTCGGCCCCCGGGGCGAGCTCGTCCAGGTGGCCGATGACCAGCTGCTTGCAGGGATGCGTGATGTTCAGTCCGTCGAACCCCAGGTCACGGGCGGCGCGCACAAGATCGCCCACCGCCTCGGGGCCGACGCCGAGCGTGTCGATGTCGATCAGCCGGTACACATAGCGCACGCCCTGCCGGTCCGCCTCCCGCTCGTGCAGGGCGGGACTCAGCGAGGGTCCGATGCCGGAGCCGATGAGCCCGACGAGATACGAGTCCTTGGCCACGGAGGACCTCCTGAACGGCCTGGCGGCCTGAGCGGCTGGCTAATGTACGAACTAGTACGTTAGCTATATCAGCACCTCTGGCCTCGCGGGAAGCCCCCACCGGCCTCCCCGCGACCCGGCGAACCGCCGGCTGGGCCTGCTTCTACAATCGCGGCACTGCCCCCTCCCGCTCAAAGGAACCCGATGACCAGCGTCGAAGAACCGGCACGACCAGGCGGGCGCATCCGTGACGCCGTCCGCACCAAGGCCGAGATCCTCGACGTGGCCACCAAGGAGTTCGCACGCGCCGGGTACACCGGGGCCCGCGTCGACGAGATCGCCGCCCTCACCAGCACCACGAAGCGGATGATCTATTACTACTTCGGCGGCAAGGAGCAGCTGTTCACGGCCGTCCTGGAGCGCGCGTACTCCGTGATCCGGGAGGCCGAGCAGGAGCTTGACGTCGAGCACCTGGACCCGGTGGCGGCCATCCGCCGGCTCGCCGAACTCACCTTCGACCACCACGAGGCGCACCCCGACTTCATCCGCCTGGTGAGCATCGAGAACATCCACGGGGCCGAGCACATCGCCTCCTCGGAGGAGCTCGGCAGGATCGGCTCGCCGGCGATCGAGGTGATCCGCCGGATCCTGGAGACAGGCCGCGCCTCGGGCCTGTTCACGGCCGACGTCGACGCCGTGGACCTGCACGCGATGATCAGCGCCTTCTGCTTCTTCCGGGTCTCCAACCGGCACACCTTCGGCGCCCTGTTCGGCCGCGACCTGACGGCCACCGACCAGCGCGAGCACTACCGGAACATGCTCGGCGACATGGTCATCGCCTATCTGACGGCCGACCGCGCGACGGACTGAGCACACACCGCGGACCGCGCCGGGGGACTCGGCGGGCGCCGCACGGCCGTCTCGCAGCCGCGCGCGGCACGGTCGAGATCGTTCAGCACGGCCTCTTGACACCCGGGAAACGTGGGCGCAACATCCGTACCCAGCGCTACTAACTATCCAGTGGGTTAATTAGCCGGGCACCACCCGGCGCGGCCGTCCCGTCACCCCCAGGGATCCGGCACTTCTCCCCCGCCGCTCACTCCACCTATGTTGGAGTTCCCCCGTAGGAGCACCGCCGTGTCTGTCCCCGCATCCCCGCTCGACGCGCCACCCGGCCAGCCAAGGAAGGCCGCGATGGCGGCCTGGATCGGCAGCGCCCTGGAGTACTACGACTTCTTCATCTACGGCAGCGCCGCCGCCCTGATCTTCCCGAAGGTCTTCTTCGACGAGTCCGACCCGGCCACCGCGACCCTCCTCTCGCTCGGCACGTTCGGCGTCGCCTACGCCGCCCGCCCGGTCGGCGCGCTCTTCCTCGGCCACTTCGGCGACCGGCTCGGCCGCAAGAAGATCATGGTCTTCACGCTGATACTGATGGGCCTGTCGACCTTCCTCATCGGCTGTCTGCCGACCCGCGCGCAGGTCGGCGGCCTCGCCCCGGTGCTGCTGGTCATCTGCCGCGTCCTGCAGGGCATCTCGGCCGCGGGCGAACAGGCCAGCGCCAACTCGATGACGCTGGAGCACGCACCGCCGAACCGGCGCGGCTACTTCACCAGCTTCACCCTCAGCGGCACCCAGGGCGGCCAGCTCCTGGCGACCCTGGTCTTCCTGGCCGTCGCCCAGCTGCCCGACGACCAGCTGCTCTCCTGGGGCTGGCGCGTCCCGTTCTGGGCGAGCGTCGCGGTCACCGTCGTCGGCTTCGTCATCCGGCGCACGCTCCAGGAGACCCCGGCCTTCACCCAGCAGGCGGCGACCGAGGGCGTGCCCCGGCTGCCGCTCGCCACCCTGATGCGCGACCACTGGGCGGACGTACTGCGGGTCGTCGCGGGCGCCCTCATCGCCTCCGTCAGCACGATCTTCACCGTGTGGGCGCTGGCGTACGGCACCAGTGACTCGGTCGGCATGTCCCGCAGCCAGATGCTGTGGGTCGGCGCCCTCGCCAACCTCGTCGCGCTCGCCGCGATCCCGCTGTGGGCCTCGCTGTCGGACCGCATCGGCCGCCGTCCGGTCTACCTGATCGGCGCCGCGGGCAGCGCGCTCGCGATGTTCCTCTACCTGTGGGCCGTCTCCACGGGCTCGTACGCGCTGACCCTCCCGCTCGGCATCCTCGCCTTCGGCATCGTCTACAGCGCGGCGAACGGTGTCTGGCCCTCCTTCTACGGCGAGATGTTCTCCACCCGCGTCCGCCTCTCGGGCATGGCGATCGGCACGCAGATCGGCTTCGCCGTCGCCGGGTTCGCGGTCACCTTCGCCGCGCAGATCGCCGGCTCGGACGGCACCGGCTGGTCGGCGGTCGCCCTGTTCACCGCGGCCCTGTGCGTCCCGCCGGTCATCGCCGTCCTCTCGGCCCGCGAGACCCACAAGGTGCCGACGGAGCAGCTCGGCGAGCGGATCGTGCCGGAGACGTCGCAGCCGGAGACGGTGACGGCCTGATCGCGTAGGTCCGTAGACCCGTAGACCTTTGGGTTTACGGGTCTACGGCTGCTGCTGGTCCGCGGGTGCTGCTGGTCTACGGCTGAGGATGGCGCGGTTCGTACAGCGCGACCTCGCCGCCGCCCGGCAGCCGGAAGCCGGTCACCCGGCCCCACCGGGCCTCCTCGACGGGACGGGTGAACTCCACGCCCTTGCCGGTGAGTTCGGCGGTCGTCGCGTCGAGGTCGTCGCACATCAGCATCAGCTCGTGCGTCGGCTCGCCCTCTGTCGGATGGCAGGCGACCTCCGTCGGCGGCGCCTTGAAGATGAGCCAGCCGTGTCCGGCATCGACGTGCGGCCACTCCAGAACGTCCCGGAGGAAGGCGCGGTCCGCCTCGGTGTCGCGGGAGTAGATCACGATGTGTGCGCCATTGATCACGCGCGGAGGCTAGTGCGGGACGGGGCGGCCGGCAAGCACCAACCGCCCCGCGTGGCACGCACCCACGCCCGGCACACCGCCATACGACGGGTCAGCGGGCAGGATCGAGAAGGATCTTGCGGACGCCGTCGGCGCGGTTGTTGAAGAGCTCGTACGCCGCCGGGCCCTCGGAGAGGCCGAAGCGGTGCGAGACCACGGACTCCGGGGTGATCCGGCCCGCTTGGGCGAGGGCGATCAGGGCGGGGAGTTCATAGTGGACCGAGCACAGCCCGATGGCGAACTCCAGCTCCTTGATCTGGGCCAGTCCCATGTGGAAGGGGAAGTCCTTCGTCTGGCTGACGCCGATGACACTGACCCGCCCGGCCTGCCGGACGGACTTGAGGGCGAGTTGGATGGTGGCGTCCGCCCCCACGGCCTCGACCACGGCGTCCGGCCCCCGGCCGCCGGTCATCTCGCGGATGGCCGTACGCGCGTCCTCGCCCTCGACCGGCTCGACGCCCAGACCCGCGGCGAAGGCCCGGCGCTCCGCGACCAGGTCCGTGCCCAGCACCCGGGCGGCGCCCATCGCGAACGCGGACTGGGCGGCCATGAGTCCGACCGGGCCGAGGCCGATGACCAGGACGGTCTCGCCGGGCTGGATACGGGCGCGGCGGCAGCCGTACCAGGCCGTGGGCGCGTTGTCCGTGAGGACCACGGCCGCCTCGTCGGAGATGCCCTCGGGCAGGTGCACCAGGTTGATGTCGGCGTAGGGCACCGCGAGGGCCTGGGCCTGGCTGCCCGGGAGCCCGGGGCTCACGCCGTAGCAGAGGTCCGTGCTGGACTTGGCGCGCTCGCACCGGGCGGTGTACCCGGCCGCGCAGGACCGGCACAGGGTGCAGCCCGCCGAGGCGGGCACGAGCACCCGGTCGCCGGGCTTGAAGCGGGCGACCTGGCCGCCGGTCTCGACGACCACGCCGACGCATTCGTGCCCCGGGGTGTAGCCCACCTCGGGGCTGAACGGATTGCCACCGTAGATGTGCAGGTCACTGCCGCAGATACCGGCGGTGGTGACCTGGATGACCGCGTCCGTCGGGTGGGTGACGGCCGGGTCGGGGACGTCGCCGTAGCGGACGTCGTGACGGCCGTGGTAAGTCAGCGCCTTCACTGGATTTCTCTCCTCCCCGCTGCTCTACGCGTCCGCGATCCGGAGCACGAGCTTGCCGTGGTTCTCGCCGCGGAACAGCCGCATCAGGGTGTCGGGGAAATCCGTCACCGAACCGGACACCACGTCCTCCAGTGACGTCAGCCGGCCCTCCGCCCGCCACGCGGCCAGCTGCGCGACGCCCTCGGGGTAGCGGTCGGCGTAGTCGAAGACCACCATGCCCGTCATGGTGGCGCGGTTGACCAGCAGCGACAGGTAGTTGGCGGGGCCCTTCGGCTCGGTGCTGTTGTACTGGGAGATGGCCCCGCAGATCACGACGCGGGCGCCGCGCGCCAGTCGGCCCAGCACCGCGTCCAGGACGTCGCCACCCACGTTGTCGAAGTACACGTCGACCCCGTCGGGGGCGTGCTCGCGCAGCGCCTTGCGGATGTCCTCGCTCCGGTAGTCGATCGCGGCGTCGAACCCGAACTCCTCGACCACCATGCGGCACTTGCGCTCGCCGCCGGCGATGCCGATGACGCGGCAGCCCAGGATCTTGGCGATCTGGCCGACGATGCTGCCGACGGCTCCGGCCGCCCCCGAGACGACGACGGTCTGGCCGGGCTCGGGTCGCCCGATGTCGATCAGCCCGAAGTAGGCCGTCATTCCCGACATGCCGAGCGTGCCGAGATACGTCGGCAGGGGCGCCGTCTCCGGGTCGACCTTGCTGACTCCGCGCCCGTCGGAGACGCAGTACTCCTGCACTCCGAACGTGCCCGACACCTGGTCGCCGACCTCGAAACCGGGGTGCCGGGAGGCGATCACCTCGCCCACGGCGCCGGCCCGCATGACCTCGCCGATCTCCACCGGGCGGATGTAGGACCTGCCCGCGTTCATCCAGCCGCGCATCGCCGGGTCGATCGACAGGTAGCGCACCCGCACCAGGAACTCGCCGTCACCCGGCTCACCGACCGGCTCCTCGACGTGCTCCCAGTCGGTGGGGCACGGCTCGCCCACGGGACGTGCGGCCAGGCGCACCTGGCGGTTGGCAGTGGTCATGTCCGGCGGCTCCTGCGGTCGGCGGTGGATCGGGGCGGCGGGACCGCCCGGCGGGCTGCCCGTCGCCGCGTACCGACGCGACATCCGGCATACCGGCCAGTCGGTACGACGCCGTGAGCGTACGGCGCCGCCCTGTCCGGGGCAAGAGGGTCGGACTCTTCGGCCGCGCGCGACATTCACCTCACGGCCGGTTGGTGGTACGACGTCATCGGGCCACGCTTCGCGCACACCGGCCGGGTCAGGGGCGGCCGACGTGCGCGGAGCACTCCCCGATCCGGGCGATCAGCGCCGGGCGAGGCCGTACGCGCGCTCCACGTGGAGGCGCAGCACGAGGCGCTTGTCGCGGACCATCGCGGCCCGGTAGTCGTCCCAGTCGGGGTGCTCACCCTTGGCGTCACGGTAGAGCCGGATCAGCTCCTCGACGGTCGCGTCGTAGGGGTCCGCGGCGACCGGCGTGAGCTCGGCGGTGCCCTCCACGACCGTGTAGGCCCACCGGTCCTCGCTGGTCACGTGGTACGACGCCCGCGTGTCCCGGCGCAGATTGCGGGTCTTGGCGCGGTCGTCCGTGAGCGAGACCCGGATGATCCGCTCGTCGGGGTAGTAGGCGTGGTTGACATTCGACAGCTGAGGCCGTCCGTCCTGCTTGAGGGTGACGAGCACTCCGCCGCCGTACTCGGAGAGCAGCTTGAGCAGTGCGTCCTGTGTCACGTCATCAGCCATGCCATGGCAACGCGCGGGGGTGGCGAGGCATTCCGAAGACGGCACGTAGACAGTGTCTACTGCCACCTGGTAGACAGTGTCTATGACTGAAGAGGAGGCGGGACTGCGGTCCCGTCTGATCGAGGCCGGTGTGGACCTGGTGGCCCAGGAGGGCGCGCAGGCGCTGTCCCTGCGGGAGATCGCCCGGCGGGCCGGGGTGTCCCACGGGGCGCCGCGCCGCTACTTCCCCACGCACCTGGAGTTGCTGTCCGCCATCGCACGCAGGGGCTTCGCCGACCTGGGCGCCCGAGCAGCGCAGGCGATCGGCGACGGCGCGGCAAGCCCCCGCACCCAGCTCACCGCGCTGGCCGGGGCCTACCTGGACTTCGCACGCACCCAGAGCGGAATGTACGAGCTGATGTTCCGTCATGATCTGCTGGAGAGCGGCCAGTTGGGCCTGCGGGAGACGAGTCTGCCGCTCTTCGGGGTATTGGTGGACCTGGTCGGCCGGGCCCGGCCCCGGGCCGACGCCCCGCTCGTGGCGGGCGCCCTGTGGGCGAACCTGCACGGGATCGCCCAGCTGTGGGGCTGGGGCAGCCTGCAACTCGCCACCGGAGTCGACGACTTCGTACCCCTGCTGCGTTCCGTGCTGGACGCGCACCTCGGACCGGAGGAACGGTGAAAGCACGGACACATCGCCGCGTGACCCTCGCGAGCAGCGTCGTCGGCGCCATGGTCGTCGCACTGGACGGGACCGTGCTGACCGTCGCGCAGCCCACGCTGCAACGGGATCTGCACGCCTCGTTCGCACAGGTCCAGTGGACGAGCACCGCCTATCTCATCGCGGTGGCAAGCCTGTTGGTGTTCGCGGGCCGACTCGGTGACCGGTACGGTCATCATCAGCTCTTCGCCGTGGGCATGCTGGGCTTCGGCGCCACGTCGGCAGGCATCGGGGTGGCGCCCGGCATCGGCTGGGTGATCGGACTGCGGGTCGCCCAGGGTGCGTTCGGGGCGCTGCTGCAACCGGCCACCCTCGGCATGCTGCGCGCCGCGTTCCCGCCCGACAGGCTGGGCATGCCCATCGCACTGCGCACCAGCGCCATCGGTCTCGCGGCGGCCACCGGGCCCGTCGTCGGCGGGGTCCTGGTCACCCAACTCGGCTGGCGGGCCGTGTTCTTCCTCAACGTCGTGCCCGCGCTCGTCATGGGCGTCCTGGCGCTCGCCGTGCGCACCCCGCCACCCGGCACGTCCTCGGGAGCCGGGAGCCGGCTCGATGTGCCCGGGGCCTGTCTGCTCGCGCTGGCCCTCGTCTGCCTGGTGCACACGCTGGTCGAGGCGCCGCGGACGGGCTGGACGGCGGCGACCGCGTGGGGTCTGGCCGGTTTCGCCGCCGCGGGAGCGGTCTTCGTCCGCCACGAACGGCGTACCGCCCAGCCGCTCGTGCCGCCCGACGTGCTCGGATCGCGGGCCGTCGGCGCGGCGCTCGCCGTCCTGGTGACCGCCTCGGCGTCCTTGTCCGGCGCCCTGTTCGTCGGCGTGTACTACCTCCAGGACGTCCGTGGGCTGGATCCCTTCGGCAGCAGCCTGCGGGCGCTGCCGCTGGCCGTCGCGATGGTCGCGGCCGCTCCGCTCGCCGCCGTGCTGATGCGCCGCTTCGGGCCGCGCCGTACGACCGGGGCGGCGATGTCGCTCCTCGTCGTCGGCATGCTGCTGCTGTCCCGACTGGACCGGGCGTCCTCGGACGCGGCGGTCGGCGGCGGATTCCTGCTCCTGGGCGCCGGTTTCGGCACCGCCATGGTCACCGCGACAGCCGTCGTCGTACGACAGGCGTCGGCGGCATCGGCCGGGGTGGCGGGTGGGCTCCAGCAGACCGCGATGAATGTCGGACCGACGCTGGGCGTGGCAGTGGCGACCACCTTGATGACGTTCACGAGCGTCACCATGGGCCCCGCGCTGACGGTGCTCGCGGGGGTGTCCGCGATCGGCGCGGCGTTCACCCGGCGGCTGCCGGGGCGCTCCGAGGTCGTACCCGCTCCTCACCTTCCGAGCGGGGCCGAATCAGGCGTGCGTACGAGAGCATGAGGGGCAAGATCGTCACGACCGGGACGGCGAGATCCGAGATCGCCGCGACGGTCCTGTCCAGGAGCCGCAGTCCGGAGGAGAGCCATGGGACATCTGCGACAAGAGGTCGAGCCGGGCGAGGCAGGTCTTGATCCAAAGGCGCTCGCCCGCCTCGACGCGCACTTCGCGCATCTGGTCGACGACGGCCGGCTGCCCGGCTACCTCGTGGCTCTCTCCCGTCACGGCCGCGTCGCCCACCTCACCACGTACGGCCGGCGCGACCGCGAGGCGGGACTCCCCGTCGAGATCGACACGTTGTGGCGGATGTACTCGATGACCAAGCCGGTGACGTCGGTCGCCGCGCTGATGCTCCTCGAAGAGGGCCACTTCCGCCTGACGGACCCCGTCGCACGCTTCCTCCCCGCGTTCGCCGACCCGCGGGTCTACGTCAGCGGGTCGGGCCGGGGCACGAGGACCCGGCCGGCCGCCCAACCCCTTCTGATACAGCACCTGTTGACCCATACGGCGGGCCTGACCTTCGGCTTCTACCACTCCCACCCGGTGGACGCCCTCTACCGGGACGCCGGCCTGGAGTCGTCGGTGCCGGAGGGCGCGAACCTCGCCGAGACCTGCGAGGTGTACGCGTCGCTGCCGTTGCAGTTCGAGCCGGGCACCGAGTGGAACTACTCGGTCGCCACCAACGTCCTCGGCCGTCTCGTGGAGGTGGTCTCGGGGCGTGATCTCGACGAGTTCCTCGCCGAACGGATCTTCCGCCCGCTCGGGATGGACGACGCCGGGTTCTGCGTCACGGCCGAGCAGACGGGCCGGCTCGCCGAGCTGTACGGCGAGACCGAGGAGGGCGGGATCGCCCCGATCGCCGGGCTGCCGCTGCGCGGACGGCCCCGTTTCCTGTCCGGGAGCGGCGGAATGGTGGCCAGTGCCCACGACTACCACCGCTTCATGGAGATGCTGCGCCGCCGCGGCGAACTCGACGGAACCCGGCTGCTGAGCCCCGCCGCCGTCGACCTGATGACCTCCAACCACCTCCCCGGCGGCGCCGACATCCGCGCCTTCGGCAGCCCGGTCCAGCGCGAACCCGGCAAGGCGGGCCTCGGCTTCGGCCTCGGCGTGTCCGTCGTGATCGACCCCGACGTCACCCAGTCCCCCTCCAGTCTGGGCACGTTCAGCTGGAGCGGCGTCGCGACCACGACGTTCTGGGTCGACCCGCGTCATGACCTGACCGTGCAGTTCCTCACCCAGGTACGGCCGACGGGAACGCACACGGTCGGGCCCGACCTCAGGCGGCTCGTGCACGAGGCGATCGTGGAGTGAGCCCCCGCACCCGCCGCGCTCAGGCGGTGCCCAGCAGCGCCGTGCCGAGGTCGCTCGCCGTGTAGTGCACCTCGCGCCGGTAGCGGTGGCTCGTCACCAGCCCGGCGTCCCGCAGCACGGCGAGGTGCTGGGAGACCGCGCCCGTGCTCAGCCCCGTCCGCGCGGCCAGCTGGGTCGTGGTGCTGGGTGAGCTGGTGTGCGCGAGCAGCATGGCCCGACTGCGGCCCATCAGCCGGGCGAGCCCGTCACCGGCGCGGTCGCGCCGCTCCCACAGGGTGCCGAGGGCCCGCGCGGGGTAGACGAGGGCCGGTGGCGTCGTGCCCCCGGCGGCGAGGAGGCGGCACTCGGGTGCGAACACGGTCGGCGCCAGCGTGATCCCCGCGCCGCCCAGGTCGAGCACGACGTCGTCGCGGCCGGGCCTCGGCGACGGCAGACACGGCGAGACCAGCCGGTCGCCCTCCCAGCTCAGCGTCGAGTGGAGATGGGCGAACACCTCCTGGATGCCGTCCTCGGCGAGCTGCCGTGTCCGGTGTGCGATGTCCGCCTCCAACAGGGCCCGCATGCACGGCCAGTGCGGCTCGACCGCCGCCCGCCACCAGGCACGTACGGCATCGGCCGGCTCGGCTCCGATCGCCGCCAGGGCGAGTTCCTCCTCGATCTCGGACAGCGGGCAGCGCGGCGGCGGGGTCAGGGCGTCGGCGACGGGCGTGCGGCGCACCAAGTCGGCGAGCGGCGCCGTGCGTTGTGCGAGCTCACGGTCTCCGAGCAAGGGTACGGCCGCCCGGAGCCAGGGCAGGTGGACGGCGTGGCGGCCAGGGTCGAGAGCGGCCCGGAAGGAGGCCACGGTCTCGCCCAACGGCGACACCGCGAACCTGATGTTCACCACGTCGTGCACACCGAACCGCACCGCGCCCATACCGGCCCCCGCCCCCTGAGGATTTCGCCCAGCCTAAATCAATGGCGGCCCGGCCCACCGGTGATGATGCTGCCCGCCATGTCCCTCCTCTCTTCCGGCCTGTTCCGGCATGCCGACTTCCGCAGGTTCTGGGCGGCCGACGCGACGAGCCAGACCGGTGCCGCCGTGACACTCGTGGCACTCCCGCTCATCGCCATCGGCCCGCTGCACGCCACCCCCTTCGAGGCCGGACTGCTCGTCGTCTTCGAGTACCTGGCGTTCCTGGTGATCGGGCTGCCCGCCGGCGCCTGGGTGGACCGGATGCGCCGTCGCCCTGTGATGATCACGGGTTCGCTGTGCCGCACCGCGCTCCTCGGATCGGTCCCGGTGGCGTACGGGCTCGACGCACTGACGCTCCCTCAGTTGTACGGCGTGGCCTTCGGCGTGTCCGTGTGCACGGTCTTCTTCGACGTGGCCCATCAGAGCTACCTGCCCCAACTCGTGGACGACGCCGAGCTGGTGGAGGCGAACGTCAAGCTGGAAGCCACCCGCAGCATCGCGCAGGTGGGCGGGCCGGGTGCGGGCGGAGCGCTGGTGGGGGCCCTGTCGGCGCCCGTCGCGGTGGTCGTCGACGCCGTCGGCTTCGTGGGCTCGGCGCTCCTCCTGTCCCGCATCCGCCGGACGGAGGCCAAGCCCCCGGCCCGTCCGGACGCGAGTCTGCGGGCCGAGATCGGCGAAGGGCTGCGCTTCGTCTTCGGCAACCCGCTGCTGCGTGCACTCACGCTCACCGGCGCGATCTCCAACATGTGCGGGACGATCGGCGCCTCCATGCTGCTGGTGCTGCTCAACGGTCAGCTCGGGCTCTCGCCCTTCCTCTGCGGGCTGGTCTTCACCGCGGAGGCGGCGGGCGGACTGCTCGGCAGCCTGCTCACGGTGCGGATCGCCGACCGGATCGGCCAGGGTCCCGCAATGTGCGCCTCGGTGGTCACCAGCGGCGTCCTGTGGATGCTGGCGCTGCCGATGTACCAGGCGGACGGGCGGTTCGCGGTGGCCGTCGCCCTCCAGGGCCTGGGCTGGGTCTGCTTCATGACCTTCAAGATCAACTCGGTGTCCGTGCGGCAGCAGCTGTGCCCGAAGCCGCTGCTGGGCCGGATGACGGCCACGAACCGGTTCGTGGTGTGGGGCTCCATGCCGATCGGCGCGCTCCTCGGCAGCACGCTCGGCGGGACCGTCGGCGTCCGCCAGGCCATGTGGGTCGGCGTCCTCGGCGAACTGCTCGCCGTACTCCCGGTGTTCTTCTCCCCTCTGCGCACCATGCGGCGCCTTCCGGGTGCGCCGCCCGGCGCGGGAGAACCGGGAGGCGCGGAGCCTGCCGAGCAGGTGAGCGCGGCTACGGCTCCACCCGCAGCGTGAAGTCGACGCCGTCCCGCCCGAGTTCGGCCAGCCACTCCCTCGCGCGCTGCGCCGTCTCTGCGGCACGGCTGAGGCCCGGCGGCAGCGAACCGTCCAGGACATGGCGTACGCCGAGGGCGAGCGTGCGTGAGACGCAGCGGGCCATGGCGCTCTCGTCGGCGGTTCCTTCGAGGTCCAGGAGGTAGCGGCCCGCCCAGGTCTCGCCCGAACCGCCGTGCACGTCGAGGGAGACGGCGAGGACGACGCGGTCGCGGTCGGCGTCGGTCGTGGGGTACCGCGCCGCCAACTCCCCTGCCAGGGCGCCGATACGCCGGTCGTCGCCGGCCTTCAGCTCCTCGAAGACGGCGGACCAGGCGCGGAGCCAGCCGTCGAGACGGAGGGTGCCGCGCACGAACGTCCGCGGTTTCCATGTGGACGCAAGGCCGTACTGGTCGACGAAGGGCACGCTGTCGCGGTTGGGATAGACCTCGAAGGTCTCGCCGTCGATCACCTGGGGCCGGGTGGCCTCCCAGGGGCGGGCCGCGATGGTCTCCGCGCCGTCCTCGATGTAGCGGGCGGGCGAGCGCAGGGCGCCCAGGACTCCGGCGGGCGCCCAGCTGAAGCGGTACCTGAACTCGTTCGGCACCGCGGGGATGCCGCCGCAGTAAGAGGTGAGGCTGTACGAAGCCGCCGACCCGTCGCCGATCGCGTCGCGTGCGCGGGCGATCAGGTCCAGCGCGAAGAGGTGGTCGATGCCCGGGTCGAGCCCGGCCTCGGTCAGCACCACCACCCCGGCCGCAGCCGCCGCGGGCACCTGGTCCAGGACCGCGTCCGACACATAACTGGAGCAGGCGAAGTGGGCGCCGCGCCCGATGCAGGCGGCGAGCAGCGGGGCGTGCTCGGGCGCCGGGAGCATCGACACGACGACGTCGCCGGGGGCGAGTTCGGCGGTGAGGGTCGCGAGGGTGAACGCGCGGGGCTCTGCGCGACCGGTCAGGCCCAGCGCCGCCAGGCTCTGTCCGGCGCGTTCCTCGGTGCGATGCCACAGCCGTACGCGGTCGGCGGCGTCGCACAGCGCGGCGAGCCCGCTGCCCGTGGACAGCCCCGCACCGACCCAGTGGACGGTCCCGCTCGCGGGAACCGCAAAAGCAGTGGGAACGGTGGTCTCAGACATCACGCAACTCCCCTTCCTCGGAGCCGAGTTCACGGCTCGCCTCACGGAACCGTTCCAGACAGCGGCCCCACGCACCGCCCGCCCCGAAGTCCGGCAACAGCGCCACCAGAGCCGCCGAGAAGTCGGTACTCGCCTCCCGGGGAAGGAGCGAGGGCAGGTTGTCGATGGCGATGAGGTCGAGGACGGGGTCCTCGCGCAGTCGGCGGGCCGGTTGCTCCCACCGCGTCGTCGCGTCGTAGATCGGCAGCACGTTCCACGGCGACCCGACGTCGCAGGTCACGTCGCACAGCGTGCGCAGCCGCCGACCGGGCTCGTCGAGGTCCTTGTCCGTGAGGAACGGCGGGATGGGCCGGGTGGTGAGCACCGTGTTGACCATCAACTCGTGCTCCAGCAGGGCCTTTCGGTCCAGGTCGCGGGTCTCGGCGAGATCCCAGCACGTGGGCTCGGTCCCGGCGACAGCCAGGGCGTCCCGCGCACCCCGGCCGCTGCGCCCCAGTGCGCCGACGACCAGGGCCTTCAACTCCGCTCCCCCACCGGCGAGTTCCGCGTCCAGCTCCCGCTTCGACGTCGGCCGCAGCGGAGCCCGCAGCGCGCCCCGGTGCTGCAGCACGGCCAGGGCCGCGCCCAGGTACCCGGCCCAGTAGCCGAAGGCGGCGAGCCGGCGCCCGTCTTCGTCCACCAGGTACTCCAGGTCCAGCAGGGCGCCGCCCCCGGCGAGGAACCTGCGCAGCAGCGCCGCGGCGCCTGGCTGCCCCTTGTAGGCGTGCCCGAAGAAGATGTGCCGGTGCCGCAACTCGCCCGGCTCGTCCGGGAGTTCCTTGAGACCTACGACGACCGCGTCCGGCGGCGCCGAGACCCACGAGCCCGTCCCGGCGACACGGCACCCGGCCTCCTCGTACGCCTCGATCGGGAACACCCGCTGCGGCGACCGCTCGACCGTGAGCGCCACCCCGCTCTCGACTAGCCGCCGGGCGTCGGACGGCACGATCGGCGTGCGCCGCTCGGTCGTGCGGGTCTCGTGGCGCAGCCACAAGTGGAGTTCGCTCATACGGTGTTGACCTCCGGGCGCAGGGCGTCGGCGGCGAAGCGCTCGGCGCTCAGGGGGCTGATGTCGACGAAGGGCTCGTTGCCCAGGTAGAGGTCGCGGACGACCTCGCCCACGGCGGGTCCCTGCAGGAATCCATGACCTGAGAACCCGGTGGCGTACAGGAAGCGGGAGCACGAACCGGCCTCGCCGATCAGTGCGTTGTGGTCCGGCGTGATCTCGTACAGGCCCGCCCAGCCGCCCGTCCGGCGCAGGTCGAGCAGGGCCGGGGCGCGCCGCTGCATCGCCTCGCACAGCCGCGGTATCCAGCGGTCGTGCGTCTCGGTGGAGAAACCGGGGCTCTCGTCGGGGTCCGACATGCCGAGAAGGAGCCCGGGGCCCTCCGTGTGGAAGTACAGGCTGCTGGTGAAGTCGATGGTCATGGGGAGGTCCGGCGGCAGTCCCGGGACGGGTTCGGTGACCGCGATCTGGCGGCGCAGCGGGGACACCGGGAGGTCCACCCCCGCCATGGCGCCGACGGCCCGCGACCAGGCGCCCGCCGCACACACGACGGTGTCGGTGGCGATCCGGCCCTGGCGTGTGACCACGGCCGTGATGTCGTCGCCGTCGCGCTCGATGCCGGTGACCTCGCAGTGCCGCAGCACGGTCGCGCCGTGCCGCCGGGCCCCGGCCGCGTAGCCGTGCACGACCGACTCGGGCGTGCAGTACCCGTCGTCCGGGGAGAAGGCCGCGGCCAGCAGCCCGTCGGTGCTGATCAGCGGTGACAGACGGTGCGCCTCGGCCGGGTCGATGATCCGGCTGGGCACGCCGAGCGCGTTCTGCAGCCGTACGCCCGCCTCGAACGCGGCGACCTCCTGCGCGGTGGAGAGCAGGAACAGATAGCCGACCCGGTGCAGTCCGATGTCGTGGCCCGGCTCGTCACCGAAACGGGCGAACGCCTCCAGGCTGCGGGCGCCGAGCTGGATGTTGAGCTCGTCGGAGAACTGCGCCCGGACACCGCCCGCGGCCCGGGAGGTCGACCCGGCGGCGAGTTCGTCGCGCTCGACGAGCACCACGTCGGGCACGCCCGCGCGGGCCAGGTGGTAGGCGATGCTCGTGCCCATGACGCCGCCGCCGATGACGACGACGCCGGCCCGGGTGATCAACGGCGGGCCTCCCCTCGCCGGGCGGCGTCGATCACGGCCCAGGCCGCGGCGGCGTCCTGGACGCCCAGCCCGACGCTGTTGTAGAAGACGATGTCCTCGGGGTGCGTGCGCGCGCTGCGCCGCCCGGTGAGCACCTCGCCGAGCGGGATCAGCTGCTCAGGGCTGAGCCGTCCGGCCCGCAACGCCTCGACCACGGGCCCGGCGTGCTCCGCCGCGGTCGCCGGATCGTCGACGACGACGGCCGCGGCCCGCCGTACGACCTCGGCGTCGACCTCGCTGCGGGTGGGTTCGAAGGAGCCGACGCTGACGACCGTGCAGCCGGGCGCCAGCCACTCGCCCCGTACGACCGGAGTGCTGCTGAGCGTGCACGCCGCGACCATCGGCAGCCCGGCCACCGCTTCCTCGGCGGAGTCGACGGCCTTGGTGGCGACACCGAGTTCGGCCGCGAGCTGCTGGGCCGCGAGGGCACGGCGCCCGGCGTGCGGACTCCAGACCCGCACGGACCGCAGCTCCCGTACGCGGGCCACGGCCCGGGCGTGCGCCAGCGCCTGCGTGCCGGAACCGAGGAGCCCCAGTTCCGCACTGTCGGCGGTGGCCAGCGCGTCGAAGGCGACGGCGCTCGCCGCGGCGGTGCGCAGCGTCGTGACCGCCGTACCGTCCATGACGGCGGCGAGCTGCCCGGTGACCGGGTCGAGCGCGGTGATCACCGCGTGGACGGTCGGCAGGCCCGCCGCCGCGTTGCCCGGGTTGACGCTGCCGAACTTGGCGACGGCACCGGTGTCCGCGGAGAGCCGCGAGACGTAGGAGAAGAAGACGCTGTCGTCGAAACGACTGGGATGCATGATCTTCCCGGGCAGCTCCGCGGTGCCGTCACCGAGCGCGGTGAACGCGGCGCGCTGCGAGGCGATCGCCTCGTCGGTGGTCAGCAGCTCCCGGACCCGGCCGCGGGAGAGGTACAGCGGACCGGGGTCGTCTTCTTCGCTCATGCACTCAGTGATAGCCGTCTTCGACGATCCGCAAAAGATCGCCTCCGTCCAGGTGGCCGCCGTCCAGACGGGTCACCGTCGGCCGGGGGCTGTTGAGCAGGGCGGCGTCCAGGTGCGGGAGGTAGTGGTCGAGACGCTCCCGCTTGGTCAGCAGGTACGTGAGGTTCTCCTCGCACGGCGGTATCAGCAGCGGCACCTGTTCGGCGACCTTGATGCCGCCCTGCTGCAGTGCCTCGCGCTTGCGCGGGTTGTTCGAGAGCAGCCGCACCGAACGTACGCCGAGGTCGTGCAGGATCTCCGCCGCCACCCGGTAGTCGCGGGCGTCCACCGGGAGTCCTTGGGCGAGGTTCGCCTCCACGGTGTCGAGGCCCTCCGCCTGGAGCTTCATCGCGCGCAGCTTGGCCAGCAGACCGATGCCGCGGCCCTCGTGGCCGCGGAGATAGACAAGAATTCCGCGCCCTTCGGCCGCGATCTCCCGCAGGGCGGTGGAGAGTTGGGGTCCGCATTCGCAGTGTGTGGACCCGAAGGCGTCTCCCGTCAGGCATTCCGAATGCAGCCGGGTGAGGACGCCCTCTTCGCCGCCCCCGTCGGGGACTTGATCACCGACCTCGCCGTGGACCAGTGCGACCTGCTCCTCCCCGCGATCGTGGTCGAGGTAGCCGACGGCCTGGAAATCGCCGTACACGGTGGGCAAAGGGGCAATCACGACGCGTTCGACACCTGAGAGCTGGGCAGTCCCGCCGAGTACGCCATAGTTTTCTGTCATGATCTGGTTCCTAAGCAGAGTCGAAAGGCCGTGAAAACATGAGTAGTTCGGGAACGCACCCGACGGTATCCGGTCTGTTGCCGACGGACACCACACAGGACGTACGAGAGCGGGCGTCAGGTGTCGCCCGCGAGGTCGCCGTGCTTCCCGTGGGCAGCTTCGAACAGCACGGTCCGTATCTGCCGCTCGCGACCGACACGCTTGTCGCCTGCGCCATCGCGCGGGAGGTCGCCGCCGCGTATCCGGTGCATCTCCTTCCGCCGGTGACGCTCGCCTGCTCGCACGAGCACGCCGCCTGGCCCGGTACGGTCAGCATCTCCTCCGTCACCCTCCATGCGGTGGTACGGGACGTCGCCGAGTCGCTCCGCCGCTCCGGCGTCGACACCCTCGTTCTGGTCAACGGCCACGGCGGGAACTACGTACTCGGCAATGTCGTTCAGGAATCCTTCGGCACCGGGACGCGTATGGCGCTTTTCCCGGCTCCGGAGGACTGGGAGGCCGCGCGTGAACGGGCCGGTGTACAGACCTCGTTGCTCAGTGATATGCACGCGGGAGAAATCGAGACCTCCATTCTGTTGCACGCCCATCCGGAATTCGTCCGGCCCGGATACGAGACCTCCGATTTCATCGCGGACGACCGCAGGCATCTGCTCACGCTCGGCATGTCGGCCTATACGGAATCGGGAGTCATCGGCCGCCCGTCACTCGCCTCCGCCACCAAGGGCAAGGAACTGCTGGCGGGACTGACCGAATCCTTCGGCGCGTACTTCTCTTTGGTCACCTCGGACACGGAACTGCCCGGGGAGCCCCCGCGCCGCCGCGCCGAGTGACGACGAGAGGTGCGCCCCGCCGGGGGTGAACGGGGGTAGGGAGCGGGGGGCGTGTGGGTGCGGGTGGGGCCGGGGGTGCCGGCCCGGTGGGCGTGCGCAGCGCCCGCCGGCTCGCGCGACTCGTGCGGTTCACGGGCAGCGTGCGGGTGTACGTCGTCCGACGCGTCCGTCTCCTTGCTCTCCTCCACGGCGGGGCGCGGGTTGCGAACCCCCGCGTACCAGCGTGCGACAAGCACGAAGACGCCCGGCAGGCTCGCCACGAAACTGAGCACCCCGTAGACGACGGCCACCGTCAGGCCCGTGGTCGCGCCGAGGCCCGCCGCGCCGAAGGCCCAAGCGGTGACGCCTTCCCGGGGGCCCCAGCCGCCGATGTTCAGCGGCAGCCCCATCGCCAGCAGGGCGAGCAGGGCGAGAGGCAGCAACTGCAGGGCCGACGCGGTGGATTCGGCGACGCGGGCGGCGAGCAGGAACATCGCGAGGTGTCCGGCCAGCACCAGGGTGGACGAGAGGAGCACGGCGGGCCAGCCGGCCCGGGAGAGCAGCGCCTGCCGTGCTTCGGTGAGCGCTGCGCGCACGGCCCGGCCCCGCCGGGAGGTGCCGCGTGCCCGGCCCATCCGGACGGCGGCCACGACCGCGAGTCCGCCGAGCACGGCGAGGGCGAGCAGTCCGGACAGGCGGCGGGTCTCGGAGAGGACCGGGGACGGCTGCGTCAGCAGGACCGTTACGCCAACTGCGACCAGCACCACCTGTCCGGCGGTCCGTTCCAGGACCACCGCCCGGACGCCGCGTCCGATGTCGCCGGCGCTCTGTCCGTGCCGTACCGCCCGGTGCACATCGCCGAGGACGCCGCCGGGCAGTGCCGCGTTGAGGAAGAGCGCCCGGTAGTAGTCGGCGACGGCCGCGCCGAGCGGCAGCCGCAGGCCCAGTGCGCGGGCCACCACGCGCCAGCGCCAGGCGCTCAGGGCGGTGGTGAGCAGGCCCAGCCCGAGGGCGGCCAGCAGCGTCGGCCCGTCGATGCGCCGCAGCCCGTCCAGGAAGACGCCGGTGCCGAGCCGCCACAGCAGTACGCCGAGGATGAGGGCGCCGGCGGCCGTGCCGAGGTGGGTGCGCAGGGCGCTCGCGCCGACGCGGGAGCGGGGCGCCCGTGCCTTCGCGGCCTTCTCGCGCGGGGCGGCGGCCGGCGGCCGCACATGCACACCGGCATCGGCCGCGGAGACGCTCAGGGCGGCGCCGCCCGCCGGCGCGCTCACCTGGCACCGCCCTTCGGCCGCGGCAGTGCCAGTACGTCGCTGTGGTGCACCACCACGCGCAGTGTGCCCGCGGCGGCCGCCGCCAGCCGGTCCCGTAGATAGGCGTCGGCCCGGGCCGACAGCTCCGGCCGCTGCTCGACGGCCGCGCCGACCCAGCCGCGCAGCCACTCCGCCGTGAGGTCGGCGTCGTCGGGGCCCAGCCGCCAGGGACTCGGATGCACCTGGACCGTCGCCCCGTGCCGGGCGAAGGCCGCGCAGGCCTCCGTGATCGCGTCGGGGCCGAGCAGTTCACCGCGCCGCTGGTGGGTGTTGAACGCCTCGCCGATCTCGGCGTCCAGCGGATGGGCCGGGCTGAGCTCGACCCGGCCCACCACCGAGAGGGTCAGCAGGGCCGGGCAGCCGGCGCCCGCGCAGGCGGCCGCGAGCTGCTCGATCTCCTCGGCGGTGAGCACGTCCAGCAAGGCGGACGCGGTCACGAGCGCGGCCCCGTCCAGGACGTCCGCGGTGAGCCGCCCTATGTCGCCACGGTGCGTCGTGACCGTCACCCGGCTGCCGTCGGCGGCCACCCGGGGCGCCCCGGCGCTGGCGAAGTGGAGCAGGTAGGGGTCGCGGTCGTGCAGAATCCAGTGCTGCGCTCCGTCGAGCCGGGCGGCGAGCCAGCGCCCCATCGACCCGGTTCCACAGCCGAGGTCGTGGATCACCGACTCGGTGGGCCGCCCCGGCCGGTTCGCCAGCCGGATCCGGAGCGGGTCGAGCAGCGCGGACGCCCGCGCCGAGGCGTCGGCGCCCTCGCGCAGTTCGAGCCACTGGGGTGCGAAGCGGGGCACGTCGGACTCGTCCGGGCCGGGCTGCGGGTTCGCGGCCGAGGACGTGTCGTCCAGGGCACCTTGTGCGGTCGTCCTCGTGGTCATGCCGCCCTCCGGGGCTTCTGGGACAGCCGGGCCAGCACGCCGGCCAGGCTGCGGGCCGTGGTCGCCCAGCCGTCGAGGGCGGCCCGGCGGCCACGCGCGGCGGCCTTCAGGCGGCGCCGTACGTCGGCCTCACCGAACCAGCCGCGCAGTTCCGCGGCAAGCGCGGCCGGGTCCTCCGGCGGCACGAGGATGCCGGGCACCCCGCCGTCGGGAGCGCGCCCGACCGCTTCGGGCAGACCGCCGACGTCGGTGGCGAGGACGGGGATGCCGCGCGCGAGGGCCTCGGTCACCGCCATGCCGTATGTCTCGGCGTACGAGGTGAGGACCATCAGGTCGGCCGCGGCGTAGCTCGCGTCGAGTGCGGCACCGGCCTGCGCTCCGACGAGGTGCAGCCGGTCGCCGAGGCCGAACTTCTCGATCAGGGCCCGCAGTTCGGCGACGTACGCCGGATCCTGGGTCAGTGCGCCGACGCAGACGCAGCTCCAGGGCAGGTCGGTGACGGCGGCCAGGGCCTCGACCAGCCGGTGCTGCCCCTTGCGCGGGGTCACCGCGGCCACGCACAACAGCCGCGAGACACCGTCGGTGCCGGGAGCGAGCGGCGCGATGTCGGCGCCGGGGGCGGCGACATGGACCCGCTCCGGAGCGAGCCCGTGGTGCGCCACGAGTCTGCGGACCGCCCAGTCGCTGGTGGCGACGACCGCCGGCACTGCGCGCAGGGTCGTGCGTTCCAGGGCGTCCAACTCGGCCGCGACGGCGGGCGCGAGCCCTCTCTCGTCGCCGAGCGGGAGGTGCACCAGCACGGCCAGGCTGAGCCGTTCGGCCTCGGGGACGATGACCTCGGGGACGCCGCAGGCGACGAGCCCGTCCAGCAGGACGACCGTGCCGTCGGGCAGATCCCGCAGCGTACGGGCGAGTTCCGTACGGGCGGCGGCGCCGGGCCGGGGCCATTCGCCCGCGACGGGGAGCCTGCGGACCTGCCAGCCGAAGCCGGGCAGGTCCAGGCAGAGCCGCCGGTCGTAGGCGTTGCCGCCGCTCGGGGCGGCGAGGTCGTCGACGCCGGCGGGCATCACGAAGTGGACGGTGCGCAGGGACATGGGGATGATGTCCGCGTTCTTGAGGGCGGCGTGCTGAATGGGCACGTACGACAGGGACGGCTGCTCGACGCCCCTACGGGTCAGGTGCGTCATGTCGGTCACAGCGCACGCTCGTAACTCGCCCAGGCGATGTGCGACTCGTGCAGGGTGACCGTGATGCCCGTGAGCCCGCGGGCGCCCTCGCCGAGCCTGCCTTCGTGGACGCGGTCGGCGAGCCGGTCGGCGATGACCTTGGCCAGGAACTCCGTGGAGGTGTTCGTGCCCTTGAAGACCGGCTCGTCGTCGAGGTTGCGGTAGTTCAGGTCGCTCACCACGGCGCCGAGTTCCTGCGTGGCCAGTCCGATGTCGACGACGATGTTGTCGTCGTCCAGCTCGGCGCGCCGGAAGGTGGCGTCCACGAGAAACGTGGCCCCGTGCAGGCGTTGCGCGGGCCCGAAGACCTCTCCGCGGAAGCTGTGGGCGATCATCAGGTGATCGCGGACAGTGATGCTGAACAACGGACGACCCTCCAGGTGCGGTACGTCAGATCCCCTGCCGGGGCATGCCGTGTCGTGTAGTACGGCTCCCAGCTTCTCCTTGTTCAGCTGCCGGTTCTCCTAATTTCGGAGGTCAGGCAGGGTGGTGCGGGAGGTCAGGCGGGGGCGTACAGCACGCGGTGACACAAGCCGGGTATCTCGCCCGCGGTGAGCCGCGCCATCGCCTCCGGGAGCTCCTCGAAGCGGCACTCGCCGGTGACCAGTGCGTCGAACGCGGGTTCGGCGAGCAGTTCGAGGGCGAGGGCGAGCCGGTCGGCGTAGGTGCGGCTGTCGCGCCGGGCCGGGGAGACGGCGCCCACCTGGCTGCTGCGGACGACCAGGCGCCGGGAGTGGAAGGCCTCGCCGAGCGGCAGGCTGACGCGCCGGTCGCCGTACCAGCTCAGTTCCAGGACGGTGCCCTCGGGGCGCAGCAGCTCCAGCGACCGGGCGAGCCCGGCCTCGGTGGCGCTGGCGTGCACGACGAGGTCGCAGTCGCCGAGGGCCTCCTCGGGCAGGGCGAAGTCGATGCCGAGCGCCCGCGCGATGTCGCGTCGCGAGGGGTCCGCGTCGACGAGCTGGACGCGCACCCCGGGGAACCGCCCGAGCAGGGCGGCGACGGAGCATCCGACCATTCCGCCCCCCACCACGGCGATGCGGTCGCCGATGAGCGGCGCCGCGTCCCACAGGGCATTGACGGCGGTCTCCACTGTCCCGGCGAGCACGGCACGCGCGGCGGGCACGCTGTCGGGCACCACGGTCACGGCGCTGACCGGGACGACGTAACGCGTCTGATGCGGGTAGAGGCAGAAGACGGTCCGTCCGACGAGTTCGGCGGGTCCTTCCTCCACTCGGCCGACGCTGAGATAGCCGTATTTCACGGGCGCCGGGAAATCGCCGTCCTGGAACGGTGCACGCATCACAGCATGCTGGCTCTCCGGTACGCCGCCGCGGAAGACCAGGGTCTCCGTGCCGCGGCTCACCCCGGAGCAGAGCGCGCGCACGAGCACCTCTCCGTCGGCGGGCCGCGGAATCACGACGTCCCGGATCTCACCGTGGCCGGGCGACCGGAGCCAGAAGGCTCGGGCGGTGCGCTCCATGGGCGTCCTCCTGAACGATCGGGGATTTCTGCACGTACGGAGCTATGAAGCTTTGACGAGCCGCGCACACGGTACGCGGCGATGATCGAATTTGTCATACGGCCGGAGGATGTTCGGTGGCCCTGCACAACACGTACGACGCGCGGCTCTTCCACCAGGAAACGGCAGCGGGCGCGGGCGCGCAGCTTCTGCTCCTCGCCCTGCTGGGCACGGCGATCGGGATGGGACCCGCGGGCTGGCTCACGGGCGTGGCCTTCGCCCTGGCCACCTGGGCGGTCCTGAACCGCGCCCTGCGCCGCTCGCAGCCGCGCGCCTTCGGCCCCGCCAACCGTGTCACCCTCGGCCGCTCGATCCTCGTCGGGGCCGTCACCGCCCTGGTGGCGGACTCCTTCGAGAGCTCACCGCCCATCACGCTCTTCGTCGGTCTGACCGCCGTCGCCCTCATCCTCGACGGCGTCGACGGCAAGGTGGCCCGCCGCACCGGCACCGCCTCGGCCCTCGGCGCGCGCTTCGACATGGAGGTCGACGCCTTCCTGATCCTGGTCCTCAGCGTCTACGTCTCGATGTCGCTGGGCCCCTGGGTCCTCGCCATCGGCCTGATGCGCTATGCCTTCGTGGCCGCGGCCCGTGTGCTGCCGTGGCTGAACGGCGAGTTGCCGCCGAGCATGGCCCGCAAGACGGTGGCCGCGTTCCAGGGGATCCTGCTGCTGGTGGCGGCGTCCGGGCTCTTCCCGTACGCGGTGACGCTCGGGGCGGTGACCCTGGCGCTGGGTTCGCTCGCGTGGTCGTTCGGCCGGGACGTGCGGTGGCTGTGGACGGTACGCGGCAGCGAGCAGCCGGTGCCCTCCGAGGACAGGCCGAGGGAGCAGATCAGGCATATGGCGAACGCCCGCTGAACACCCGTCAGGGCAGTTGCCCGGTGCCTGCCGTGCGGGGACTGATCACATGCCACTCCAGGTCCACGCCGCTGGTGTCGGCCGTCCCCCGGTCCCCCGTGAACCGGTACAGCGGGGAGCCGTCGTAGGTGACCTGGTCGCCGCCGTCCGGGCGGGTGACTTCGCCCAGGGTGCCGGCGATGCCGTCCGGCAGTCGCAGCTCCGTGCCGAGTGGGACGAGGAGCGGCTTGCGGGTGATCGTGCAGTAGCCGAGGCAGGCCACGGTCGCGTTGGTCTCCGCGTCGTAGCGGTAGAGGGTGTGGCCGTCCGGGTCGGTGAGGACGCGGCCCATGGTGTCGGTGTCGGCGACCATGACGGTCGGCGGTGGGGGTGCGGGAGCCGCCGTCGCCGCGGGTCCGCTGCCGGACGCGGCGACGACCGTCAGCAGGAATGCGGACAGCCGACGCTTGATCATGGTGTTCTCCTCCGTCTGGTCCGTCCGGCGGACCTCAGTAAGTGATCTTCACGGCGCTCACGGTGTGGTTGTCCGTCGCGCCCCCGGTGGCTCCGCCGAAGCCGACCAGCAGGTTCGGGGGCAGGGTGACCGCCGTGTCGATGACCTGGGTGCCGTCGATGGCGACCAGCAGGTGCCCGGTGGTCGTCGCGGTCACGTCGACGGTGTGGGTGCCGGTGCGCAGGGCGGGGACGGCGGTCGAGGTGGCGGCGTAGCGCAGGCTCGCGCCGGTGCCGCCGGTGGCGACGGCGACGAAGTTCGACGACGGGTCGCCGGTGTTGCGGTGGGTGTCCAGCGTGACGGCGAGGCCGGGCAGACCCGAGTAGCCGAGGCCGCCGCCGCCCGAACCGAGTGACTTGGGGGTGGCCTTGGAGGCGTCGAGCAGGAGCAGGGCCAGGCCGTCGGCGCCGGTGCCGCCGCCGATCGCGGCGGTGAACGTGGCCTTCAGACGGGCCGAGGGGACAGCGGTGCCCTGGACGGCGGACCCCCTGGTGTTCGTGACGGCCTTGGTGAGCGACAGGCCGGTGCCGGACAGGGCGGCGGAGCCGTTGTAGGTCCAGCCGTTGGGTCCGGGTGGCGCCACCGCGTACGACGTCGCGGTGATGACGGTGTCGCGGACGGTGTGGATGTCGGTCCTGCCGCCGTTGGCGCCGGTGAAGGCGAGCAGGGCCGTCGGCGGCAGTGCGGCCACCGATGTGCTGAGCAGGCGTGTGCCGTCCATGGAGACGGTGACGGTCTTCCCGGAGACGGAGACGGCGACGGCGTGCGGGCCCGAGCGCAGCGGCGGTACGGCGGTGGTGGTCGCCGCGTACGAGAGGGTGGAGCCGCTTCCCGAGGTGGCGATGCCGACGAAGTTCGACGACGGGTCGGTTCCGTTGCGGAAGGTGTCGAAGGTGACCGCCACGCCCGGCGTGCCCGACCAGCCGAGGCCGCCCCCGTTGACGCCGAGCGCGCTCGGCGTGGCCTTGGCCGGGTCCAGCAGGGCGAAGGTGAGGCCGTCGGCTCCGCTGCCGCCGCCGATGACGGTGGTGAACGCCGCCTTGAGACCGTCGGTGGCCACCGGGACGGGGAAGACTCCCGAGCCCGCCTGGGAGGCGCTCGTCTGGGTCAACTGAAGGTCGTTGCCCGAGAGTTGGGCGGAGCCGTTGAGCTTCCAGCCGCCCGCTCCGGGTGCGGGGGCGGTGACGCGGCCGGGTGCGGTGCCCGTACCGGTGAGCGTCTCGTTCTGCGGGCCCCTGCCGTCGTCGGAGGTGAGCTGGTAGGTGCCGGTGGCCGTACCGACGGCGGTCGGGGAGAAGGTGACGGATTGGTGCACCACGTCCTCGGGGCCGATCACCTGGCCCTCGCTGAGCGGGTTGGTCACATGGAAGGGGGCCGCAGGCGGTGCCGCCTTGGTGACGGTGAGCGGGATGTTGCCGGTGTTGCTGATGTCGAACGTCTTGGTGAGGGACTTCCCGACCGCCACGCTCCCGAAGCCGGTGGACGTCGGCGTGACCGTCAGCCTCGCCTCGCCGACCACCGCCGTGCCGGTCATGCTCACGGACGCGGTGCCGTTCTGCCCGGTGACCGAGAGGGTCCCGGTGTGGTCGCCCGCGGCCGTCGGCGCGTACCTCACCTGAACAGTGACGGACTGCTGGGGTTCGACGACCGTGCCGTCGGCGGGCGTTCCCACGGCGGCGAAGGGCGCGTTCGGCGGACTGCTCGCCGAGATCGTCTCGGCCTCGGTGCCGGTGTTGGTGAAGCTGACGCCCAGCGTCTTCACGGTGCCGGTGGCGACCGTGCCGAAGGCCAGTGCGGAGGGGAAGGGAGTGAGGCCGGGGCGGGTTCCGTAGCCAGTGAGGCCGAGGCCGACCGAGCCCGCGTCGGTGGTGAAGGTCAGGACCGAGCTGTCCGCCCCCGGCGCGGTCGGCGCGTACGACACGGGTACCGCGTAGGTGTCCCCCGCGTGCAGCGTGACCGGCAGACCCGTGGGCGCCGCCGAGAACGCGCTGTCCGCGGGCGCGCTCACCGCGGTGATCGTCACGTCCTTGGTGGCCGTCACCGTCGCGGTGGCCTGCCCGGTGCCGCCCACGGCGACCTTGCCGAGGTCCACCGGGCTGCCGCCGAGCGCGGTGGTGGACGGGCGCCCGAAGGCGAGGATGTGGCCGTCCCGGGTGCCGACGTAGACGCGTCCGCCGTCGGTCGCGGGCACGGCGAACTTGGACGCGGTGCCGATCGGGGCGGAGAACCGCAGGTTCAGGATTCCCTTGACCGGTACGGCGTCGTAGGCGCGGAGCTGGGCGCCCGCGCCGTTGGATCCGTCCGCGTAGACCGCCCAGACGAGGGCGGAGCCCGGTGTGCTGCCGGTGGAGGTGACCACGGGCGAGCCCGAGGTGTAGCCGAAGGTCCCGGTGCTGGTACCGGTGTTGGTCAGGGACGGCTGACCCGAGCCGCTCACGCCGTATGCGAAGGCCCGCAGCGGGCCCCGGCTGCCGATCGTGTAGACGTAGCCGCCCTCCGCGCCGTACGCGGCGGGGTGGCCCCAGACGCCCTCGGTCGGTCCGAAGGTGCCGAGCACCCCGTCGGTGCCGCCGGGCCCCTGGCCGCGGCCGCCGAGGTGGTCGCGGTCGAGGAGGAAGAGGCGGCCGTCCTTGCCGATCTGGGCCAGCAGCCGCGGGTGCTGGGCCGTGCCGAAGACCGGGCCGGGCAGGGCCACCGGTCCGCCGGAGCCGAGGTCGGTGTCGTTCTGGTCGAGGGTCGGGGCGTTGGCGGGGCTGAAGAAGTCCTGGGCGGACATCGTGCCGTCGCTGTTGACGCCGAGGCGGACCACCGACTCGGCGAGCTGCCCCGGGGGCTGCGCACCGGGGCCGGGCGCCGGGGAGATGCCGTTGCCCGTGGACAGGAACATCCGGCCCGGTCCGTCGGAGACCAGGCCGCCGCCGCTCATCCATACGCCGGCCATGCCGTTGGCGGAGGAGTTCTCGGTGGCCCACAGGGTGGTCTTGCGGGTCGAGGTGCTGACGCCGAGCACATAGCCGACGTAGGGGCCGATGTCGCAGTGCGAGGCGAAGGCGGCGTAGACCGATCCGCCCATCAGCAGCAGGCCGGGGCGCTGGGCGGCGGTGAACGCGTTGAACGGGCGGCCGGGGTCGTTGACCGGGGCGCCCTGCACCTTCACCGGCCAGCCGCTGCGTTCGACGCCGGTGGCCGCGTCGAGCGCGTGGATGTACCAGTTGGGGTGCTTCGCATCCACTCCGTCGTTGATCTTCGCGGTGAGGTAGACGGTCTTGGTGGCCGGGTCGTACACGGGGGTCGAGGTCACGCCGAAGTTCGGCACCAGGTCGCCGCAGCCGATCGCCGAGGCCGGCCAGGGCGCGCCGAGGTTCCTCGTCCAGTTGATCTTTCCGGTCGCCGGATCGAGGCCGTACGCCTTGGCGTTCTCGGTGGCCGCGACGACGGTCCCGTCGGCGACGAGCGGCTGCGCGTACACCTGACCGTCGACGGCGGTGGAGAACTGCTGCCCGAAGTCGGAGCTCGACACCTGCGCGGGCGCGAGACCGGGTTCGTTCGCGTCCCAGCCGGTGCGCAGGGAGTCGACGGAGACGGTCGTCTCGTCCGCCGCGCGGGCGGGGGCCGCCGTGAGCAGCGGCAGCGTGCCGCCCGTGCCGAGCAGCAGACAGCCCGTCAGCAGCGCGGCCACGGAGACGGACGGTCGGCGCTTGGCGCGGGGTCCGTCGTTCACCGGTCTGCGCGGGCTGGCCGTACGGAACGACATCTCCACCTCGGTACGTGAGGGCGCGAGGGCGGAGACCGGCATGGCCCGCCGGCGATCATCGTCGGCGGGCCGATCCGATTTTGGGATGATCCGCGTCCGGGCACCCGGCGTTGTTCATCCCGATGGGCCAAGAGGGGCCGACGGCTGTCAGCGGTACTTCGCGAGGAACGCCTTGACGTCCGCCCAGACAGTCGGCTGCGAATTGAGGATGTCGTTGCCATGGGCGGCACCGGAGACCATCTCCAGCTTCTCGCCCCGGGACTTCTTCGCCAGTTTGTCCATCTCCTTGGCGTCGTCGGCGAACTGGCCGTCGCCGTTCGCCGCCACGAAGAGGACGGGCATGGTCAGCTTCGGTACGGCCTCGGTGGCGTCCATGCTGTTGTAGAGACCCGGACCCGAGATCGACACGACCGCCGCGACCTTGGGCTTGATCGTCGAGGCCGCGACCAGCGAGGAGGTGCCTCCCTTGCTGGCCCCCATCAGAATGACCTTCTTCGCGCCGTGGGCCCGCAGCCGTGCGGTGGCGCCCTCGATCTCCGGCACCTCGGATCCGCTGCTGTCGACGGCGAGCACGCGGTAGCCGTCACCGGCGAGTTCGTCGGCGGCCGGGACCCAGGAGCAGACGTCGGTGCCCCGCATGTGCGACAGGACGACCGCGGTGCTGCCGGTGCCCGTCTCGTAGCCGTCGACATCGTTGCCCTCGGTGTCCTTGAAGGTCACCGAGCCCTTGAGCTGCTTGCCGGCCAGACACCCGAAGTCCTTCACCGTGGAGGACGGCGTCGGCGTCGGCGTCGGCGTCGCCGTCCCGGCGGCCTTGTCCCCGCTGTCGCCGTCACCGCAGGCCCCCAGCAACAGCACTCCGGCGCAGGCCAGTCCCGCCGCGGTCCAGCTCGATCGGTTCATGTGTCCCCCCTGACAAGAACTCGCCGCAAGCTAGCCAGTGGACCGCGCTGCGTCAACAGATGCAGCGGCCCGCACGGCGGCACACTCAGCTCTGCGCGGCCGAGGCCGCGGGCTTCGCCTGCGCCGCATGTGATGTGTCGTCAAAAGCCTGCGGTGCACCGGTGATACGTCCCGAGCGGCGCGCCGGTACGAGCAGGGACGCCAGCGCCGCGGCGAGGCAGAGCACCGCCATCAGGGCGAACCCGTGGGTGTAGCCGGAGGCGTGGGGCAGGCCGGAGGGCTGGAGCCGGCCGGTCACCAGGACGCTGGTCACCGCGGCTCCGATGGACCCGCCGATGGTACGGATGTTGGCGTTCATCCCGGTGGCGGCCCCGGTCTGCTCGGGCGGGACACTGCCCACGATCAGGTTGGCCATCGAGGCGAAGGCCAGTCCGATGCCGAGGCCGAACACGCCTGCGGCGAAGGCCACTTGCCACTGCTCGTCGTGCCACACGGCCAGGAAGCCGCAGGCGAACGCGCCGAGCGCGGCACCGCTGGTGAGCAGCTTCTTGGCGCCGAGGACGGGCTCCAGGCGGCCGCTGAGGACACCCGAGAAGAACATCGCGACGAGCATCGGCAGCATGAGCAGCCCCGACGCGGTGACGCTGGCGCCGAAGCCGTACCCGGCGGCGCTGGGCGTCTGTACGAAGCCCGGGAGGAAGGACCAGATCGCGTACATGCCGGCGCCGAAGAGCAGCGCGGCGGTGTTGGTGGTCCACACGGCGGGCAGCCGCATGATGCGCAGGTCGATCAGCGGGGTGCGGGAGCGGGCCTCGGCGAGCAGCCACAGCGCGAAGAGCGCCACGGCAGCGGCGAACAGGCCGATCACCCGTCCGGAGCCCCAGCCCCAGCGGCTCGCCTGGCTGAGCGGCAGCAGCAGTGCGACCAGCCAGGCGGACAGCAGGACGGCGCCGGACCAATTGACGTGCCCCTGGGCCCTGTTGGGCGACTCGGGGACGTAGCGCAGGGCGATCAGCGTGGTCGCTGCGACGACGCCCACGGGGAGCCAGAACAGCCATCGGTAGTCCAGCGCGGACACGATGGGGCCGGCCGCGACGATTCCCACACCGCCTCCGGCGGCGATCACGGCGGACAGGTTGCTGATGCTGTGGCTCACCCGGGACGGGGAGAACTCGTCGCGGATGATGCCGAAGGACAGCGGGAAGAGGGCGCCGCCGATGCCCTGGACGACGCGGGCGACGATCAGTACGCCGATGGTCGGTGCGAGCGCGGCGAGCAGGCAGCCGAGCATCACGGTCACCAGTACGGCGACGAGCGTGCGCTTCTTGCCGATCAGGTCGCCGACCCGGCCGAGGATGGGCGTGAAGACGGAGGCGGACAGCAGGTAGGCCGTCATCACCCAGGTCGCGGTGGACTGCGAGGTGTGCAGCGCGTGCTGCACGGTGGGCAGGGCGGGCGCGATCAGCGACTGGAGCATGGAGAACACGCCTGCACCGGTCGCGAGGACCGCGAAGGTGAGGCGGGTGGAGGTGCGGGGCATGGAAAAGCCTCTCCGGATACGAACGGGGTGCGGCCGTGGTCGTGCGGGCCGCGGTCGTACGGGCTGGGCGGAGCGGGCGGCACGGACGGCCGCAGGGCACCCGGCCCGGTGGGCTCGAAGCGGGGGTACGGGCGCGTCGACGATGCGTGCGGCCGCACGCATCCACGGAGGGACGCACTCCCGACTGGTAAAGTGGAGGTACCCCTCCACTGTAGCGGAGGCATACCTCCACTTCAACCTCGTTCCGGCCCCGGGAGGCAGCAGTGACGGCTCAGCCGTTCCCCGTCAGTGAGATCGTCGCGTCCCAGCGCCCGCACCGGAAGGACGCCGCCCGCAACTACGACGCCCTGCTGGCCGCGGCGCGCGAGGCGTTCGCGGAGAACGGATCAGAGGCGTCCTTGGAGGACGTCGCCCGCCGCGCGGGAGTCGGCATCGGCACCCTTTACCGGAATTTTCCGACCCGCCGCCACCTCTTCGAAAGCGTGTACGCGGACGAGGTGAACGCGCTGTGCCGGTTCGCGCAGGAGGTCGCCGTAAAGGAGCCGTGGGAGGCACTGACCACCTGGCTGCGCCGCTTCACCGACTACATGGTGACCAAGCGGGCCGTACGCGACGCGCTGAGCGACGAGTCGGAGATCTTCCAGGCCTGCCGGGACTCGATGTACCAGGCGGGTGGCCCGCTGTTCGAGCGGGCGCAGCAGGCCGGCCGGGCGCGCGCGGACATGGAGTTCGACGATCTCCTGCGGATGGTCGCCGGCATCACCGCGACGAACTTCCCCACCGACGCCCAGCGCGACCGCGTCCTGGCCGTTGCCCTCGACGGAGTACGCACGGCGGGCTGACCAAGCGCCTGTGCCCCGGGCGTAGTTAGTATCGGGACATACGCGCCGTGCCACTACGGAAACGGATAGCGACTCAAGGGGGTCTTGGAACCGGATGCCGGTCAAGGTCAGCGTGATTGTTCCCGTCTACAACCCGGGTCCGTACATCGAGGACTGCGTCGACTCGCTGCTGCGGCAGTCACTGCCTCCTGACGAGTTCGAGGCGGTCTTCGTGGACGACGGCTCGACCGACGGGACGCCGGCCCGGCTGGACGCACTCGCCGCCGAGCACTCCCACTTCCGGGTCATCCACCAGGAGAACTCCGGCTGGTCGGGCAAGCCCCGCAACGTGGGCATCGCCGCCAGCACGGGTGAGTTCGTCATGTTCGTCGACAACGACGACTACCTCGGCGACGAAGCCCTTGAACGGATGTACGACTACGGCGTGGCCAACGGCGCCGACGTCGTCGTGGGCAAGATGGCCGGCAAGGGCCGCCCGGTTCCGGTGGAGCTCTTCCGGCGCAACCATCCGCGCGCCACCGTCGCGAACACGCCACTGATCGACAGCCTCACCCCGCACAAGATGCTCCGCCGCGCCTTCCTCGACCGCATCGGCCTGCGCTTCCCCGAGGGCCGGCGGCGCCTGGAGGATCACGTCTTCGTCACCGAGGCGTACCTGCGCGCGGACAACGTCTCCGTGCTCAGCGACTACGTCTGCTACTACCACCTCAAGCGGGACGACGCCTCGAACGCGGGCTTCCAGCGCTTCGACCCCGTGGGCTACTTCAAGAACCTCCGCGAGGCCCTCGACGTCGTCGAGCGCTACACCGAACCGGGCCCGGTCCGCGACCGCCTCTACCGGCGCTGGCTGCGCGAGGAGATGGTCCAGCGCATGCGCGGCCGCCGCCTGCTCGCCCTGCCCGAGGACTACCGCAAGGAGCTGTTCGACGAGATCCGCGGGGTCGTCGTCGAGCGCTTCGGCCCCGGCGTCACGGCCGGGCTCCAGGCGACGCAGCGGATCGTCGCCGCCCTGATCGCCGCCGACCGGTTCGACGACGTCGTGGCCTACGCCGAGTGGGAGACCGCCGTCGTACCCAAGGCCGTGCCGGGCACCGTGGAGTGGGCCGACGGCGCGCTCCGGGTCGGCTTCACCGCCGAGTACACCTCCGGCGGGGCGCCGATGACGTTCCCCGCCTCCGGTGCTCCCACCGCCTTGGACGGCCCGCCGGAGGACGTCGCTCAAGCCATCGCCCTGGTCGGTGCGGACGCCGTCGCCCGCTTCGGCAAGGCCACCGCCGACCTGGTGATGCGCGAGCGCTCCAGCTCCGCCCAGTTCTTCCAGCCGGTGGAGATCACCCACGAGACGGTCAAGACGCAGGACGGGCCCGAAGGGCGCGTAAGGCTGGTGCTGCACGCCACCGCCACCGTCGACCCGGCCGTCGCGTCGGGCGGCGCACCGCTCGGCGGCGGCCTCTGGGACGCCTACGTCCGCGTGAAGCTCGGCGGCTGGACCAAGGAATGCCGGCTGGGCCCTGGCTCGCGGCCGGGCCGCACCCTCGGGCACGCCGGAGTCGTCGCGGGCCGCGTGGTCCTGCCGTACTGGACCGCGCACGGCAACTTCTCCCTGGACGTCGACCGGGCGGGCAAGCGCCTCGGCCTCGGCACCCTGGGAGCCGCGGAGATCACGGCTCACGGCGACCGCTTCAGCGCTTCGCTGCCGCTGTACGTCCCCGGTGACACCAAGGCGCTGGTGCGGCTGACCGCCCCCGCGTCCGGGACCTCCGTGGAGGCGACCGGCACGCTGTCCGCCGCCGACGGGCCCGGGGCACTCCTGGAGGCAGCCCTGCCCATGGACGTGCTCAAGGGCACCACCTGGCGGCCCGCGCTGAGCCTCACGCCGGACGCCGGCGAGCCGCGCTTCCTCACCCTGCCGGTCGCCCTGCGAGGCGAGCCGGACGGCGTGCACCTGGTGCTGCCGCCCCGCCCCGGTGTCGTACGGCTGCTGGCCCGCAAGACGCGCCGGACCCTGCGGCGCATGGTCGGCGCGGCGCTCGGGAAGGTGGCCCCCACACTCAAGGCACGACTGCGAAGGAAGGCATGACAGCGTGCGATCACTGGACATCGAAGGCGCCTGGGTACTGGAGCCCAAGGTGTTCCCGGACGACCGGGGCACCTTCCACGAGTGGTACCGCGGCGAGGAGTTCCGTGAGGCCACCGGCTACGACCTGTCGCTGGCCCAGGCCAACTGCTCGGTCTCCCGCCGGGGCGTCCTGCGCGGGGTGCACTTCTCCGACGTGCCGCCCGGGCAGGCCAAGTACGTGACGTGCGTGCGCGGCGCGGTCCTCGACGTGGTGGTCGACATCCGCGTCGGCTCGCCCACCTTCGGGCGCTGGGAGGCGGTGCGGCTGGACGACGACACCCGGCACGCCGTGTTCCTCGCGGAGGGGCTCGGGCACGCGTTCATGGCGCTCACCGACGACGCGACCGTGGCGTACCTGTGCTCGACGGGCTACGCGCCGGGCCGCGAGCACGGGGTGCACCCGCTCGACCCGGAGCTGGCGATCGCCTGGCCGGAGGGCATCGAACCGGTGCTGTCGGAGAAGGACGCGCAGGCGCCGACGCTGGCCGAGGCGGAGCGGTCCGGACTGCTGCCCTCGTACGACGAGTGCTCCGCCTACTACGAGAAGCTGCGCTCCGGACGGCTCGGCGACTGACACCGCACGGAAGGGGCGCCGTCCGACCGGGTACCGGCCGGGCGGCGTCCGACCGCTGAGAGCGGCATCCCGCGCCCCACCACGGCATCCTGGGTCAGGACTTGGCGTATCGCTTCTTCAACGCGCTCCGCTTGTTGGTGCCTTCGGCGTTCCGGCCCTTTTCGATAATCACCAGGTTGTGGTAAAAGTGCACGGCCACGATGTTGAGGTCCGTGTAGCTCGGCTGGTAGTTCTCGTCCACGAATTCCTCGTAATTCAGGCCGTCCGTCAGCCGCTTCAGCATTCCCATGCTGGTGTTCGGGGACTCACGGTCCTCGCTGCCCATCCATTCGGGCCAGTACGACGACTGCGTGTCCTCCACGGCGTAGATGCCACCGTCCTTGAGCCGGGGGAAGAGCGTGGCAAACGTCGTGAGCACGTGCGGGCTGCGGTGGCTGCCGTCGTCGATGATGACGTCGAGGTCGCCGATCTTGTCGGCGACAGCGTTCAGGGACGAGGGGTCGGACTGGTCGCCGATGAACGTCGTGACGCGTTCCTCGTCGACGAATGACTTGTCCTGGATGTCCATTCCGAAGATCTGCGCCTTCGGGAAGAACTGCTTCCACATACGCAGCGATGCCCCACCCTGGCCGGGCCGGTTGTATCCGCCGATCCCGATTTCCAGGAGGTTGAACGAGTCGTTCTTCAAGTGCTGGAGATGGCGCTGGTAGTGCTGGGTGTATCGGTGCGTTCCCCACTTGTCCGTCTTGAAATGCACGGCAAGTTTATTGAGATCGTTGGAGATCGCATCGAGTCCGGTCGGCTTGGCCACCTGGACCGGCTTGCCGGAGAGGCGCCTTTTCAGCCGGCGCAGTACCCGCATGTTCTTCTCGCCCAACACGGACTTCACGGTTGCTCGCATCGACATCGCGGGCACGGTTCCTTTCATAGCGACTTACGGTCGGCAGGCCGCAGGCAGCCGGGGCCTGCGCCGGGCGAACGGGAAGGCCTCGTGCGCCCAAGTGGGCCGTCCCGTCGGGCCCTTGACGAAAACCGTCATGCCGCGTTCACCTGCCATGCGCAGCATCGTAGTGACGAAGTCGGGTCCGTGGACAGCGAACTCCACGGCCGACACCCGATCCGTCCGTCTCCCGGCAGATCACGTGAGATCAGCCGGGAGAGGGCGAACGAACGGGCGCGGATTTCACGAAGCAATCGCCTTGCGGATATGGGGCATTGCCTCCTGCAGGGCGGTACGCCAGTCACGCAGCGGCCGCAGACCGATCTCCGACCACCTGTCGTGCCCGAGGACGCTGTACGCGGGTCGGGGCGCGGGGCGAGGGAAGGCCCCGCTGGTGGTGGGGTGCACGCGTCCCGGGTCCGCGTCGAGGAGCCGGAACACCTCCCGGGCCAGCTCGCACCAGGTCGCCTCGCCGGAGCTGGTGGCATGGAAGACACCGTGCGCGCCCTCGTCCCGGCCGAGCCTCGCACCGAGGTCGGCGACACGGGTGGCGACGTCGGCGCTCCAGGTCGGCTGCCCGCGCTGGTCGTCGACGACGTCGAGGGTGTCACGGCGGGCTTCGAGGTCGATCATCGTGCGGACGAAGTTCCCGCCGTGGACGCCGTACAGCCAGGCGGTGCGCACGACGGCGCTCGCACCGGGGAGTTCCGCGAGCACGGCCCGCTCCCCCGCCAGTTTGGTGCGGCCGTACGCCGTGCGCGGGGCCGGCGGATGGTCCTCCGGGTACGGGGTGCTGCGGGCGTCGCCCGCGAAGACGTAGTCGGTGGAGACATGCACCAGGCGCGCGCCGTGTACGGCACAGGCGCGGGCGACGAGCCGCGGCCCCTCGCCGTTGATCAGCAGCGCCCGCTCCTCGTCGCTCTCGGCGTCGTCGACGGCGGTGTACGCGGCGCAGTTCACGACGAGGTCGGGACGGTGCTCGGTGAATGCCCGGTCGAGTTCCTCCGAACGGGTGATGTCGAGCGCGGTGCGGTCAAGGCCCACGACGTCCTCGCCACGCCCGGCCAGCTCCTCGACGACGTCCCGGCCGAGCATGCCGCCCGCTCCGGTGACGAGCCACCTCATGCGCGCTCCTTGCCCTGCCGCGCGGCGCCACCGTTCTCCTGGTCGACGCGCCGCTTCAGCGGCTCCCACCAGGCCCGGTTGTCCCGGTACCAGGCGACGGTCTCGGCGAGGCCGGCCGTGAAGTCGTGGCGCGGGCGGTAGCCGAGCTCGTCGCGGATCTTGCTCCAGTCGACGGAGTAGCGCAGGTCGTGGCCCTTGCGGTCCTCGACGTGCTCGACGCGGTCCCAGTCCGCCCCGCAGGAGTCGAGGAGCAGGCCGGTGAGTTCCCTGTTGCTCAGCTCGGTACCGCCGCCGATGTTGTACACCTCGCCGGGGCGGCCCGCGGTGCGCACCAGGTCGACGCCCTGGCAGTGGTCCTCGACGTGCAGCCAGTCACGGACGTTCAGGCCCTCGCCGTAGAGCGGGACCTTCTTTCCGTCGAGGAGGTTGCTGATGAAGAGCGGGATGACCTTCTCGGGGAACTGGTGCGGGCCGTAGTTGTTGGAGCAGCGGGTGACCCGCACGTCCAGGCCGTGGGTGCGGTGGTAGGCGAGGGCGAGCAGGTCGGAGGAGGCCTTGGACGCGGAGTACGGGGAGTTGGGCTGCAGCGGGTGCTCCTCCGGCCAGGAGCCGGACTCGATGGAGCCGTAGACCTCGTCGGTGGAGATGTGCACGAAGGGGCCCACCCGGTAGCGCAGGGCCGCGTCCAGCAGTGTCTGCGTGCCCACGACGTTCGTCTGGACGAAGTCGCTCGCGCCCTCGATGGACCGGTCCACATGGGACTCGGCCGCGAAGTGGACCACCTGGTCCGCCTCGGCCATGAGTTTGTCGACCAGTTCGGCGTCGCGGATGTCGCCGCGGACGAACTCCAGGCGGGGGTGGTCGACGGGCAGGTTGTCCAGGGTGCCCGCGTAGGTGAGCTTGTCGAGCACGGTGATACGCGGCGCGTCGGGCGCGTCCGAGGCGAGCAACGAGCGGACGTATGTGGAGCCGATGAACCCGGCTGCGCCGGTGACGAGAAGATTCATGAACGGATGCGCACCTCGCTGTGGTCTCCGAGAACGAGTCGGTGGGCACTGGGAACACCGGGCGCCGGGGTCACCTCGACATGCCGGCCGATCAGCGAGGACTCGATCCTGCCCACCCCGTCGATCGAGGATTCCCGCAGCACGATGGAGAACTCCAGCTCACTGTCCGTGATCCGGCAGTTCTCCGCGATGGAGGTGAAGGGCCCGACGTAGGAGTGGCTGACGACGGTCCCGGCGCCGATGACGACGGGTCCGACGATCCGCGAGTCCGTGATCTTGGCGCCCTCCTCGATCACCACCCGTCCTATGGTCTCGGACGCCTCGTCGACCTCGCCGTCGATGCGGGGCTCCAGGGTCTCCAGGACCGTGCGGTTGACCTCGAGCATGTCGGTGACGTTGCCCGTGTCCTTCCAGTAGCCCTTGATGAGCGTGGAGCGGACGTCGGCGCGGGTGTCGATCAGGTGCTGGATGGCGTGCGTGATCTCCAGCTCGCCGCGCCAGGAGGGCTCGATGGCGCGTACGGCGTCATGGATGACCGGCGTGAACAGGTAGACCCCGACGAGGGCGAGGTCGCTCTTGGGGTGCTCCGGCTTCTCCTCCAGGCCGACCACCTGGCCGGACGGGTCGAGCTCGGCGACACCGAAGGCGCGGGGGTCGGGGACGTGCGTGAGCAGGATCTGCGCATCCGGCCGGTGCCGGCGGAAGTCGTCGACGATGGAGGTTATGCCGCCGATGATGAAGTTGTCACCGAGGTACATCACGAAGTCGTCGTCACCCAGGTAGTCCTGGGCGATCAGCACGGCGTGGGCCAGCCCGAGGGGCCGCTCCTGGGGGATGTAGGTGACCTCCAGACCGAACTTCGATCCGTCGCCGACCGCCTCCTGGATCTCGGCGGCGGTGTCACCGACGATCACACCGACTTCGGTGATTCCCGCCGCCGCGATCGATTCGAGTCCGTAGAACAGCACAGCTTTGTTCGCCACGGGTACGAGCTGTTTGGCCGAGGTATGCGTAATCGGCCTCAAGCGCGTACCGGCGCCACCGGAGAGCACGAGAGCCTTCATTTGGCTCACCCTAGCCGTGATCGTCCAGGACGGACATTGATTGCTCTACTTCTGTGCGATCACGGTCCACCTGGGGCTTCGGCGACGAAATCGTACGGCCTGTCCCGCTGCCGGTGCTCGGGCGGCGGAACAGGCCGGGAACGGGCCGGTGGGATCAGACCGCCGGCGCCGGGTACGTCGGGTACTCCACCCCGGAGACGTGCTGGACGACGCGGACGACCTGGCAGGAGTAGCCGAACTCGTTGTCGTACCAGAGGTAGAGGATCGCGTTGTCGCCGTCGACCTTGGTGGCTCCGGCGTCGACGATCGAGGCGTGGCGCGAGCCGATGAAGTCGCTCGACACCGCGTCGGGGGCGGTGGTGAAGTCGATCTGACGCTTCAGCGGCGAGGTCAGCGACACCTCGCGCAGGTGGTCGAGGACCTCCTCGCGGGTGGTCTCGCGCCCGAGGCGCAGGCTGAGGATCGCGATGGAGACGTCCGGCACCGGGACGCGGATCGAGCTGCCGCTGATGGGCGCCTTGAGGTCGGGCAGCGCCTTGGCGACGGCGGAGGCGGCACCGGTCTCCGTCATGACCATGTTGAGCGGTGCCGAGCGGCCGCGGCGGTCGGCGCTGTGGTAATTGTCCAGCAGGTTCTGGTCGTTGGTGAACGAGTGCACCGTCTCCACGTGACCGCGCAGGACGCCGTACTCGTCCGCCATCGCCTTCAGCGGCGGGACGATCGCGTTGGTCGTGCAGGACGCGCAGGACAGGATCTGCTCGTCCGGCTTGATGGTGTCGTGGTTGACACCGTGCACGATGTTGGGGACGTCGCCCTTGCCGGGCGCGGTCAGCACGACCTTGTCGATGCCGGGGCGCAGGTGCTGCGAAAGACCCTCGCGGTCACGCCACTTGCCGGTGTTGTCGATGAGGATGGCGTCGTTGATGCCGTACGCGGTGTAGTCGACCTCGGAGGGGTCGTTCGCGTAGATCACCTTGATCTCGTTGCCGTTGGCGACGATCGTGCTGTTCGCCTCGTCGACGGTGATCGTGCCCTGGAACTGGCCGTGGATGGAGTCGCGGCGCAGCAGCGAGGCGCGCTTCACGATGTCCTGGTCGCCGCCCTGGCGGACGACGATGGCGCGCAGCCGCAGGCCGTTGCCGGAGCCGGTCTTCTCGATGAGCAGGCGCGCGACGAGGCGGCCGATGCGGCCGAAGCCGTAGAGGACCACGTCGCGCGGCTCACGCCGCTCGATCTTGTTGGCACCCGTGGCACCGGCAACGGCCCTGGCCGTGAACTCCTCGACCGAGAGGCCGTGGTCGTCGGCCTTGTAGGTCGCGGCGAGCATGCCGATGTCGACCTGGGACGGGCCGAGGTCGAGGGTGGTGAGAGCGTTGAGGAACGGCAGTGTCTCGACGACCGAGAGCTCCTCACCGTCGATCTGCCGGGCGAATCGGTGGGTCTTGAGGATGCTGACCACGGACTTGTTCACCAGGGAGCGGCTGTGCAGCAGGACCGTGACGTCCCCCTCCCGGTGCAGCTTCCCGATGATCGGGATCATCGACTCCGCGATCTCCTCGCGGGTCTTCCAGTCGGTGAACGAGTCGTCATTGACAGTCACAGATTTATCTTTCGAGCTAGGCGGCGCTCATATGGTAACCCGGCTTGAATTCGATCCCTCAGGGGGCTCCGAACGGGGGACGCGAGGGGCCGCGCGCCCGCCCGGGCAGACCCGGCACAGCGGTAGCACCCGTACCGCTTCGCTTCGGTCACACACATTTTCGCCACAGAATCGTGCAACCTTCTTCACCCGTTCGCTGTCCGCTCTATGTACCCACGCCCACTGAGGAGCAAGAGCGCCACGTGAACCCCTACACCACCCCCGCCCCGTCCCGACCCTGGTGGAGAACCACGCCGGCCGTGCTCGGCCTCCTCGCCCTGGTCGCCGTGCTCGGGGCGTTCAGCTTCGCCCTCGGTTTCTTCGTGATGATCGCCGCCATGGTGGCGGTGTGGATGCTGTCGCCGTGGCGCCGGTTCGCCAAGATCGGCGCGATGGTGGGGGCCTTCGTGCTCCTGACGATCGGCGCGGGCCTCGGCGGACAGCTCGACGACAGCGGCAAGGACAAGTCCGACGCCAAGGCGGGGGCGGAGGACAAGGGCCATGTGAGCGCCAAGGTCGCCGCGTCCCCGACCGCCGCCAAGCCCCTCAAGGCCGCCGACTACTCCGGCAAGCCGCTGGACGAGTCGGAGAAGCAGGCGCGGTCCGCCGGATTCACCACGGCTCGCCATGACGCGGCCGAGGACGATCGCACGATCGTCCTGCGCTCCGGATGGACGGTGTGTTTCCAGAAGGCCGACGGAGCCGCGAAGACCATCGACTTCGCGGCCGTCAAGACGGGCGAGCCGTGCCCCGAGAAGGACGGCGGCCCGCTCCCGTGGCCGACGATGCCCAAGGTCGTGGGAGCCACCTACAACACGGCCGTCAAGGATCTGAAGCGGGCCGGCATCGACCTCGACCTCGTCACGCTCGACGACGTCTACCTCGACCTGGATGCTCCCACCGCCAAGGAGGCCGCCGAGGACGGCGACGAGTGGCGGGTGTGCTTCCAGTCCCCGGGCAAGGAAGCAGAGGTCGCTTCCAGCACCACGATCGAGCTCGACCTGGGCCGGTGGACCGACGCCGACCTCGTCAAGAAGTGCCCGGCGTCGAAGGACACGACGTACAAGATCCCGGCCAACGATCCCGACTACGACAGCGGCGACAGCAACAGCACGACCGGGGGCGGCAGTTCGACCGGCGGCTCGTCGTCCTCGTCCGGCGGCTCTTCCTCCGGCGGCAGCAGCGTCGGCACCGTGCACCCCGGCTCGTTCTGCTCTCCGCAGGGAGCGACCGGCGTCACCACGAAGGGAACCCCCATGGTCTGCGGCCCCGGCTCCGACGGCCGCAACCGCTGGCACTCCGCCTGACGCCGCACGTTCCCCATCACACCGGTATCCCGGCGGCGCGCGCGACAGCGCCGCCGCCGGGACGCCGTCCGCTCAGCCCTCGGCCACGAACCCCACGAACCCCGACCATCCTTCGCGCCCGACAGCGAAGTGAGGGCGTGTCACATCCTTGGAGTCCCGTACGTGGACGGCCTGTTCGGTGACGGCGACCTCCACGCAGTCGTCGCCCTGGGTGCCGCTGTAGGTGGACTTGAACCAGGCGAGTTCCGTCGTGCTCATAGCTCTCCTCGCAGTCGCTCCAGCAGACCCCTCGAATCTTTGGGGTTCAGGGCCTGCGAGCGCAGTGTGTCATAGCACTGATAGAGGAGGCTCACCTCTTTCGCGTCGGTGATGAGACGGCCGTTCTGCTGCCCTTCGGAGTACGCGAGCCGCCGCCGCTCCGGCGTCTCCAGAAGCCGCACCGGACCATCCAGGCAGGCATGGAACTCGGCGTCCAGCGGCATGACTTGGAGCGTCACATTGCGTGGGGCGGTCAGTTCCAGCACGTGGTCGAGCAGTCCCCGAGTCACCTCGCGCCCACCGAGCCCTCGGCGCAGCAGGTGCTCCTCGACGATGAAGCTGAACGGTACGTTCGGCCGCTCGCCGAGCATCCTCTGCCGCTCCAGCCTCGCGGCGACCTGGGCCTCCAACTGCCCGTCCGACAACGGAGGAATGCTGTTGTCGAACACCGCCCGCGCATACTCCTCCGACTGCAGCAGCCCCGGCACCAGCCTGCACTCGTACGTACACAGGCTGACCGCCACCTTCTCCAGCCGGGCCCACCGCCGGAACCAGGCCGCGAGCCCCGGCTCGCCCCGCGTCAGATGGGCCGCCGCCTTCCGCAGCGCACCCGTGTTCCCGAGCGCTTCCTCCGCCCGCTCGACGAACGACTCGTCGGGCATGCGGCGCCCCAACTCCACGGACTCCACGGTGTGTTTGGAGAACTGCACGCGCGCCCCGAACTCGACCCGGCTGAACCCCGCGTGCTCGCGGAGGGCCTGGACGACGGCCCCGAAGGTCCGCAGACTGTCGGAGGGATCCGGCTCACGCTCCCACTCCCCAGCCGTCACGTCAGTACTGTCCGTGCTGTCCGTCATACGCGGCCACCTCCAGGTGCGTACGTACTGCGCTGCGTCCCCGCGCTCAACAGCACCCACAGTGACGGCAAGATCGACGTACTGTCCACACAACGTGCCCGTACGCTGACGCAGCGTACGGGCCGCGCTTCTGGCACACGCACCCGCACGCCCGCCACGGTGGCCCCATGAACGCCACCACTCCCCAACTCCCCGCCACCGCACACACGTTCGCGCAGCGCCTGTCCTCCACCCGTCGCGGCGCCCGCCTCGCCCGGCTCCTCGCGGCCGAACACCTCCGCGCCTGGCCGGTGCCACCCGGCGTGACCGAACGAGCCGAGCAGATCGTCGCCGAACTGGCTGCCAACGCGGCCCTGCACGGCCGCGTGGACGGCCGCGACTTCAAGCTCGCCCTCGCACTCGTGGCGACGACCGGCACACTCCACATCGCCGTCACCGACGCACGCGGCGAGCAACTCCCGTGCCTCTCAATGGACTTCGAAGCTCCCCCGGACAGCGAGTCGGGCCGCGGCCTCCTCCTGGTCGCCGCCCTTGCCGACCGCTGGGGTGTCGAGCCGTACCCCCCGAGCGGCAAGATCGTCTGGGCCGAACTCGACGTCGAGGGCCGGTGATTGGGCCGGCGGGAAGAAGGGAAGGGGGCGTTCGTGAGGATCGGGTCCAAGAAGCGGTCTGGACGTGTCGCTGTCATCGGAGTGGGCGTTCTCGGAGCCTGCGTGGGCTGGAACCTGTCCCGGCACGGCGCCGACGTGGTCCTCATCGACGCGCAGCGGCCGGGCGAAGGCGTCACCGACTGGTCCTTCTCGTGGGTCAACGCCAGCAACAAGACCGTGCGCAGGTCCTACTTCGACCTCAACGTCGCGGGCATGGCGGCGCACCGTGAGCTCGCCGGGACCATCGGGCCGGACTCGTGGTGGTATCCCGGCGGCCACCTGCGCTGGACCGACGATCCCGCGGCGGAGGCGAACCTCCTGGAGAGGGCCGAGCTGCTGGCCGGCTGGGGCTACCGGGTCGAGATGAGCACAGGGGCCGAGGTGAGAGGCCGCCTCGAACCTGCTCTCGCGATGCCCGACGAGGTTCCGGTCGTCCTCTACCCCGACGAAGCCTGGGTGCACGGACGTCGCCTCGTCGACCGGCTGGTCGGCCGGGCCGTCGCGTCCGGCGCCGAGCTCCGACCCGGCACCGCGGTCCGTGACATCGGCACCGGCGGCGACGGAAGCGTCCGGACGGTTGCTCTCTCCGACGGGAGCCGTCTCGACGTCGACATCGTCGTGAACGCGGCGGGGCCCGACGCCTCCCATGTCGCCGGGCTCGTCGCACGGGACCTGCCGATGCGCCGGGAACCCGGCGTGATCACCCGGATCGACTGCGCTGAGGTCCCGGTTCACCGGGCCATGCACGCGCCTCACATCGAGATCCGTCCCGACGGAGACGCATCGATGGTCCTCCACAGCCGCGAGATCGACGCACTCATCGACACCGGCGCAGAGCCGGCGGAACTCGCACGGCTGCTCCACGCATCGGCGCGGAGCGTCGTTCCCGCGCTCGACAGCGCCCGTATCGCACGGACACGGGTGGCGAACCGGCCGATCCCGGCCGACGGATTTCCCTCGGTGGGAGCGGTGCCGTCCGTGCCGGGCTACTACGAGGCCGTCTCCCACAGCGGCATCACGCTCGGGCCGGTCATCGGCCGGCTGCTCGCCGCGGAGATCGTCAGCGGACGGAGGGACGAGTTGCTCGCGGACTTCCGCCCGGAGCGGTTCGCCCCGTGACACCCCGCTCCTGAAGCGCCCTCGATCATTGCCGTGCGCGCCACGTCGCCGGCACCGAACCTCTCCTTTCCCATACGCCCCTTCAGCCTCATCAGATCTCATACAACCCTTCAGCCTCGTCAGAGGTCTTCTCTGAGCCCGCACGTATGTCCTGGAGAGGAATCCATGCCCCGGCCCCATCACAAGCGTTCCCGGCGTCCCGTCGTCCTGGGCGCCACCGTCGTCGCGGCCGCCCTGGCCGGTGGCCTGCTCATCACCCTGCCCGGCGGCGCGAGTGCCGCCCCCTCGGGCCTCGCCGACGACTTCAACGGTGACGGTTACCGCGACCTGGCGACCGGCGCTCCGGGTGCCGTCGCGGGCGGCAGGGCGAAGGCGGGCGCCGTGGTCGTCAACTACGGCTCGTCGAGCGGTATCAGCGCCGCGCGCCACAAGACCACATCGCAGAACTCCTCCGGCGTACCGGGCACCGCGGAGACCTCCGACCGCTTCGGCACCGAACTCGCCCACGGCGACCTCAACAACGACGGCTACGGCGATCTCGTCGTGGGCACACCGCTGGAGGACGTCAGCGGCGATGTCGACGGCGGTTCCGTCACCGTCCTGTGGGGCGGTTCGTCCGGTCTGTCGGGCGGCACGTCGATCAGCGACCCGAACGCCTCGGGCCACGACCGGTTCGGCCAGTCCCTCGCGGTCGGCGACTTCACCGGTGACGGGAAGTCCGATCTGGCGGTCGGTTCCACCGGCAAGGACGTCTGGATCTTCAAGGGCGGCTTCACCAAGTCCGGCGGCGCGGCCGGGAAGCTGCGCTTCGACGCGCAGATCCAGTCCGGCGCGTACCCCATGGGCGCCGTCCACCTCGCCGCCGGAGACTTCGACGAGGACGGGAAGGACGACCTGGTGGTGGGGTCCTCCGCGGGCAACTTCGTCTATCGCGGCGCCTCGACCGGGCCCACGCTGCAGACCGAGGCGGGCGAAGGGTACGCGGACGCGCTCACCGTGGCCGACTTCGACCACGACGGGCACGACGACCTGGTCGTCGGCTCCGACTCCCTCGCCGACACGAACCAGACGGCGAAGGGCGGTTACGTCACCGTGTTCTACGGCGGCACGGCCGGCGTCGACACCGCGCGCAGCGGCGTCTTCACCCAGGACACCGCGGGTGTGCCGGGAGCGGACGAGTCCGACGACTCGTTCGGCAGCGCACTCGCCGCGGGCGACGTCAACGGTGACGGCTACCCGGACCTCGCCGTCGGCGCGAACTTCGAGTCCGTCGGCTCCGCGAGCCACACCGGCAGCGTCTGGGTGCTGCGCGGCGGCTCCTCCGGCCTGACCGGGACCGGCGCCCAGTCCTTCAACCAGGGCACCTCGGGTGTGCCGGGCTCCAACGAGTCGTCGGACTTGTTCGGCGACGCCGTCCACCTCGCCGACCACAACAAGGACGGCCGCGCCGACCTGTCGGTGGGCGCGGGCGGCGAGAACAGCGACGACGGCGCCGTCTGGGTCCTGCGCGGCGCCACCGGAGGCGTCACGACCACCGGCGCGGTGAGCTTCGGCGTGTCATCCGTGGGCATCGGGAACTCGGGGGACGACCCCATGTTCGGGCACAACATGTCGGGCTCCTGAACACGGAGACAGACAACGGGGGAGGGGCGGCACCGGAGGACTCCGGTGCCGCC